>DASWSI010000347.1:0-6374 GCA_036402715.1 Candidatus Limnocylindrales bacterium | reverse complement strand
GGTTGCGTTCGTCGGCGCGGAGAGCCACGTGGCGGGATCCGTGCCCGGGGTGAGGAAGTAGATCGCGGCATTCGGCAGCGGCTTCCCGCTGTCGACATCGACGACCCGTCCCGAGACGCTCGCCGACGCGGACCCGGCCGCGGCCGCGCCAATCGTCGTCACCGCGGACGACATCGGTCGGAGGTGCGGCCCCGCGAACACCTCGACGCGATACGTGCCGTCATCGAGTCCCCGGTCGAGCGAGATTCCCATCTGGACGCACCCGCCAGCGGAGCCGGAACCCACCTGCATCAGCGATCGGAAGACCACCTCGCCGTTCTGGGACCACTGGCTGACGATGTCCTCGCCGGCGGCCATGCCCGTTTGTCGGAAGAGGGCGACGATCTCGCGGGTGCCTTTCGGATACGTCGTCAGGCGCGTCGCACCCTCGCACGACTCGGTCGCGTGGGACCACGTGTCGAACGTCATCTGCTCGTTGCCGGTGGCAGCGACGACATAGGTGCTCTCGAGCGATGGATGACCGGCGAGCGCGGCCGCGACCATCGGCTTGAGGAACGCGACCGGCCGGATGTACGAATACCCGCCCGTGTCATTCGGATTTGCGCGCGTCGGGAGCCCGACGAGCTCGCCGGCGGCGTTCGCCGCGAGGCCGCCGGAATTGCCCTGGCTCACGACGGCATCGGTCTTCATCCACGCCCGCGCACCGAGCCGGCTGTCGCCGATGAATCCGGACACCTGTCCGGAGCTCAGGCTGATCGTATCGCCGCCGATCCCGGGGAAGCCAACGACCGTCAGCTTGTCGCCGACGTGGAGCGCGTCCGAATCGCCGACCGGCAGGAACGGCAGCTTCAGGTTCGCGGGCAGCGCGCTGCCGTCGGCGAGCTTGTCGATCCGCAGGAGCGCGGCGTCGAGGTACCCGTCCGCGGCGATGACCGTCGCCCGATAGCGCGGCACCGCCGGCTTTGCCTCGTCCTCGACGATGGCGATCACGAGCGCAGCCGGATCCGTCGCCTGTGTCGGGTCGAGCTCGCGAACGGCGAGGCCGCCGGCCGTCGGCTTCGCGACGTGCGCGTTCGTGAGCACGAGCCCGTCGGCGGAGATGATGGTCCCGGAGCCCCAGCCGGTCGCGCTCAAGGGGTCCGTAGCGTCGCTCAGGTCGAAGATCTGGACGGTCGCCGACACCAGATCGGCGGCTGTCGCGGGGGCGGCGAGCGTCGGTCCTGGGCCACCGAACGCGGAGGCGAGTCTCGCCGCGGGTGCGGCGACGGCACCGGCCGGGCGCGTCGCCACGGTGAGCAAGGGTCGTCCGATGTTGCCGGTCGCCGGCCGGCGGCCTGCGACGACCTGTCGCGCGAACGATTCGAAGGCCGACTGCGCGGCCGAGAACGCGCCGCGCGGGGCCTCGAGGCCCACGATGAGCACGCGGTTCGCGTCCGCGACGTAGTCCTCGCGCGCCTCGATCAACGTGGCCGCGCCACCGCTCGGCGGCGCGAACGTATAGCGGAGCCGGTGCGTGACGACGTCGCCGATGGCGCCGGCGCCGTCCTCGACGACCGCGAGCCCCGGAATGAGCGCCCGCCGGCTCGCGATCCGCGCCTGCGCGACGTCCTGCGGCGTTCGACCGGCCGCCGTGACGCCCGCGACCGTATAGCGAAGGTCGTGGTCATGGGGGTCGTAGGCGCTGAGAATGACGTCGCCCGCGGGTTCCGTGACGATCCATGCCGCGGGCACGTCGACATTGATCCCGCTTCGGTCGACGCGCCGCGACTGGTCTGCTGTGCGGTTGAGGACGATGAGGCCCGCCCCGACCGCGAGCACCGTCACGAGGATGACCGCGACGAGCGACTGCCACTCGACCCGGTCGTTCGCCCGCCGCTGAGCCAGCGTCGCGGTCACGACGCGCTCCCGGCGGCCACGGCCCCGACGGGCGCCGCGAGCTCGCGCCGGATGAGCGCGGTGAGCGCCGCCGTGACACCGAGCGCGAGGACGGCCGCGAGCCCGAGGCCCAGCCACGGGCCGATCTGGCCGGCCGCCGCGTTCAGCGACCCGCTCGTGACCGTCCCGCGGAGGAACGTGAAGACGCCGTTGAGCGTGGCCGCGATCGCGAGGCCGGCGGGCATCCACCACCAGGCCCGCCGCTCCATCTTCTGGCGGCCGAGGAAGTAGCCCGTCACGCCGGCGAAGCTTGCCTGGGCGAGCGCGGTCACGACGATCCGGATGGCTCCGGCGCCGAGATCGACCCCGCCGGACTGGACGACGAACGCGACGTTGAGCGCGACCGCCATGCCGACGCCCGCGGCGCTCGCGTAGACGGCGCCGTCCGCCCGCTCATCGAACTCTCGCGAGGGGTAGACGGACAGCCGAACCGTCGCGTACTTGGCGAACTCCTCGACGAAGCCCACGACCAGGATCGACCCGAGGAGGAACGCGAGCGGCGAGCCGTCGAGGCGGCCGTCGATGGCGAGCACGTCGCGAAGCAGCGGGATGACGACGGCCGCGCCCACGAGCCCGCCGAGGATCGCGACGCCGAGGACCATCGTTCGGGGCTCGGGCTCGCGGCTGTCCCGGCGGTAGAAGAACGACAGCCAGATGGCGGCCGGCACGACGGCCAGCAGCAGCCCGGCGACCGCGAGCGCCGGCCCCTCCAGGCGGGGATGCAGCAAGGCGTCCAGGGCGTAAACGACGGCGACGAACGCGATGAGCGCGCCGACCGACACGAGGTCCACCCGCCAGAGGGATCCGAGCCGCCGCGTTGCGCGCTCCACGTGCCGCTCGCAGTACGGCTGCCCGCCGACAAGCTGAACCGCCGGCTCGTCGCACACGCGACACCGTTCGGACATCGCCCCACGCTCCCTCTCTCGCCGGCCGCGGTGCGGCTCCGGCCCGCTGATGGTAGTGGCCGCGCTTCGCGCCGATGTGGGGTGCGCGCACGTGCCGTGACGCCGTTCGTACCGGTCTGGCGGTGCGCGCTGGCACCGTCCACGCACGGCGCCGAAGGTCCTGCCCCTTTCCACCGGTAGAACGAGAGAGCGTGCGCTGCGACGGTCGGAGGCGTGGCCGTCACCCACCAGGTAGCTCTTCGTGTCCCCGTGCCCGCGCGCGCCGGCGCCCGCTCGGAACGGATGGGCGCGCCCATTCCCGCCCGTGACGTTCCGGCGCCCGAAACGGCCCTCCGCCGGACGGCGATCCGCTCGCTCGCGATCCTGGCCCTCGTCGTCACCGCCATCTACCTGACGTGGCGGGCGACGTCGACGGTCGACCTCGCCGTGTGGTGGGTCTCGGTGCCGTTGCTCGTGCTCGAGATCCATGCCGCCATCGGCCTCGGGCTGTTCACGTTCTCGCTGTGGGACGTCGACAGCCGGCCGCAGTTCACGCCCGTCCTGGCGACGCAGGCCCGGATCGCCGTCCTCGTGCCGACGTACAACGAGGGCATCGAGGTCCTGATGCCCACGGTCGCGGCCGCGATCGCCATGCGGCTCCCACACGAGACGTGGGTCCTCGACGACGGCAACCGGCCCGCGGTGGCCGCGCTCGCGTCGGCGCTCGGTGCCCGCTACATCGCCCGGCCGACCCACGAGCACGCCAAGGCCGGCAACCTCAACCACGCCCTGACGATCATCGACGCCGAGTTCATCGCCGTCCTCGACGCCGACCATGTGGCGACGCCGGACTTCCTCGTCGACACCCTCGGCTACTTCGTCGACCCGAAGGTCGCGCTCGTCCAGACGCCCCAGGAGTTCTACAACATCGGGTCATTCGAGCACGAGGGCTCCGGCGCCGACGGGGAGCGCTACCACGAGCAGCTCCTCTTCTATCGGGTGCTGCAGCCGGCCAAGAACCGCTGGAACGCGGCGTTCTGGTGCGGGACTGGTGCGGTCCTCCGGCTGTCCGCGCTCCGCGAGGTCGGCGGGGTCGCGACGGAGACGATCACCGAGGACATCCACACGACCATCCGGTTCCATCGCCGCGGCTGGCGAACCGTGTACCACAACGAGGTCCTCGCCCGCGGTCTCGCCGCGAGCGACGCCGACACATACCAGCTCCAGCGCCACCGCTGGGGCACGGGCGCGATGCAGGTCCTCCGCCGCGAGAACCCGCTCGTCGTCCCCGGGCTGACGATCGCCCAGCGGCTCGCCTACGCGACGACGCTGCTCGGCTGGTTCGATGCGTGGCGGTCGCTCGGGTACCTGCTCCTGCCGATCGTCATCGTCGCCACCGGTGCGGTCCCGATCCGGGCCAACGCGCTCCTGTTCACGATCGCATTCGGTTCGACGTTCGTGCTCCAGCAGCTCGCCCTCCGCGCGCTCGGGCGCGGGCGGCATCGCTCGGTCCTCTCGATCGTGTTCGAGCTGGTCCGGATGACGCCGAACATCCTCGCGACGCTCTCGCTGTTCGGCCACGGCGCGGCGGCGTTCCGGGTGACACCGAAGGGTCGCCACGCCGGCGACCGCCACCGAACGGCCGTCCCGCGGCTCCTTCGCGCGGTCGCGTTCCTCAGCTTCCTCGGGACCGCATGGTTCGCGCTGACGCTCCTCGGCGTCACGCCGACCCACTACGCCGTGCCGTGGGCCGCGTACGCCGCATTCGGCTGGCTCGTCGCCAACGTCGTTCTCGTCATGCTCGCGATGCGCCGCGTGCGCAACCTCCGCTTCGCCCCGGAACGCCGGGCGAGCGTCCGCTTCGAGACGGACCTCCCGGGGCTCCTCGGTGACGTTCCGTGCCAGGTCCTCGACCTGTCGCTGACCGGCGCGCGTCTCGTCATGCGCGAAGCGATCGACGGGGGCCTCGTCCGGTCGCTCGAGGTCGAGCTCGCGGGCGAGCCGGTTCGGCTCAGCGGCGTCGTCCGCTCCGTCCGGACGCTCCGTGACGGCTCCGTCAACGTGGGGCTCGAGTTCGAGGAAGGCCAGCATTCGGCGCGGGCGAAGCTCGCGCTGTGCCTCTTCGGGATGCGGTGGGCGCCGATCACGGATGTCGTGACGCCCGAAGCGTCACCCGGTGGCGGCTCGTCGGGCGGTGGCTCGGCTAGCGGCGGCGGCTCTGCAGCCCCGCGTCGCCGGAAGGCTGCAGCGGCAACGCAGGCGGCCTGACCGGATCCGCCACGTCCAGCGCGACCTCGACGGCGCGCGGGAGCGGATCCGCGGCAGCGTCCAGCCACTCGATCCCGGGCTCGGTGCGGAACCACGTCCGCTGCCGCCTGGCGAAGGCCCGGTTCCGCTGCGCGTCCTCCTCGATCGCCTCCTCCATCGGGATCCTCCCGTCGAGGACCGCCCACGCCTCCCGGTAGCCGATCGCGCTGAACGCCGGCAGCTGGGGATCGAACCGCTCGCGGAGGTCGCGCGCCTCGTCGATGAGACCAGCGTCGAACTGCGCCCGCGCGCGATCGGCGACCCACGCGTCGTGCGTGAACGGGTCGAGGTCGAGCCCGATCCACGCGGATCTCCCGCTGTAGCCTCGCGGGAGGGGTAGCGGAACGTCGCCCCGGAGCTCCGCGAGCTCCAGCGCGCGGGCGACACGGCGGGGGTTCCGGAGGTCCGTCCTCGCCGAAGTGATGGGCGCGATCTCGGTGAGTCGCGCCGCCGCGGCCTCGAGACCGGCGTCGAGGATCTCCGCCTCGGCGCGGGCACGGACGTCGGCGTCATGCGGGAGGGCCACGGTGTCGAGACCGCGGGCGACGGCGCGAAGGTAGAGCCCCGTGCCGCCGGCGAGGATCGCGATGCCGCGACGATCGGCGATGGCGAGCAGCGCGTCGTGTGCCGCTGCGACGAAGTCGGCGACGGAGAACGGCTCGTTCGGCTCCGCGAGGTCGAGGCCGTGGTGCGGGACGCGGGCACGATCCTCGCGGCTCACCTTCGCGGTCCCGATATCGAGCCCGCGGAACACCTGCCGCGAGTCCGCGGAGATGACCTCCGCGACGACGCCGCGGGCACGCAGCTCCTCGGCGAGGCGGAGCGAGAGGCCGGTCTTGCCCGTCGCGGTCGGGCCCGCGACGACGAGCAGCGGCGGGAGGTCCGCTGCCACGGTCAGCGCGAGGCCGCGACCCGGTCAGCGGCGGCGGTCCCGGTCGCCGCGCGGTCCGCGGCTCCTGCGGCCACCGCCACTCCGGACGCCGCGCGATCCGCAACGACGCCGCGGAGCGCGTACGGGCCGGCGTGCTCGATCCGCACCCTGACGAGCCGACCGACGAGCGATGGGTCGCCGGCAAGGTGGACGAGCTTGTTCTGGCGGCTTCGGCCGGTCAGGTGAACGGTGCCGGGGCCGGTTTCGACGCCGCGGGCACGCGGCGGGCCGGCGTTTTCGGTCGCCCGGGGCCGGGCCGCCGCGCCCGGTTCGGTCGCCCGATCGTCACCGTCGTGGTCGTGCGCGCGAGGCTGCAC
>DASWSI010000346.1:0-2797 GCA_036402715.1 Candidatus Limnocylindrales bacterium | reverse complement strand
GCCGAGACCGGCGAGGCGCGCCGGCTGACGGACGGGCCGACGGCCGAGGAGGAGCCCGTCTGGTCGCCCGACGGCACCCGAATCGCGTTCGTCGCCAACCGCCGGCGCGACCACGACTTGCGGTTCCGGCGCGACATCTTCGTCATCGACGCCGAGACGGGGAAGACGACACCGATCACCGCCGGCGGCGAATCGATCTTCGGCTCGCTCGCGTGGCTGCCGGACGGGAAGACCATCGCGGCGCTCGGTGGCCGCCTGCCCGCGAACACGTATCGCTACGACATCTGGCTCTTCGCTGCGGACGGCTCCGATGCTCGCGCGGACGGCGGCCGCAACATCTCCGACCCCCACGACCTCATGCCCGGCTCCGGGATGAACAGCGACGTCACGATCGGCGAGGGCGCGCGGCTCATCCCCGCGCCGGACGGCCGCTCGCTGCTGTTCCTCGCGCCGATCGACGGCAGCTACGAGCTGTGGCGGATCGCGGTTTCGGACGGGCGAGTCGAGCGCCTCACCGAGGGCCGCCACTTCATCTCGTCGTTCGACGCGGTGGCCGCGGGTCGTGGCCGCGCGGGTGTGCGAGCGGCGTTCATCCGATCCGCGCCGACAGAGCTGCCGGAGGTCCACGTCGCCGACATCGGTGGCGCGCGGGCCGCGGGGGCGCGGACCGTGGAATCGCGGCGCGTGACGACGCTCAACGCCGACGTCGCGTCGGAGCTCGACCTGCGCGACGCCGTCGAGCGGCGATGGACGGTCGATGGCCGCGAGATCCAGGGCTGGCTCATCGCGGCGGGGGACGGCCGGCAGCCCCTCGTCACCGAGATCCACGGCGGCCCGCACTCGCTCTATGGCTGGTCGCCCGTCTGGGAGTTCCAGATCCTCGCCGCGAACGGGATGAGCGTCTTCTATCCGAACCCGCGCGGGTCTGAGGGATACGGCCGCGCGTTCAACGAGGCCAATCTCGGCGACTGGGGTCCGGGGCCGATGAAGGACGTCCTCGCCGGCGTCGACGCGCTCGTGGCGGACGGCCTCGCGGACCCGAAACGCCTGGGCGTCACCGGTGGCTCCTACGGCGGCTACCTGACGAACTGGATCCTCGCCCACGACCAGCGATTCGCCGCCGGCTTCACGGCCCGGAGCGTCAGCGACATGCTGATGCTGTTCGTGACCGGCGACATCAGCGGCGGGGAATGGGGCGAGCAGGAGTTCGGCCGCGTGCCGTGGCTGCACCCCGACTACTACCGCGAGATCTCGCCGCTCACCTACGCCCACCAGATCCGGACGCCGCTGCTCATCCAGCACAGCGAGAAGGACCTCCGAACGACGATCGGCCAGGCCGAGGCGCTCTTCACGGTGCTCCGATCGCACCGCCGGCCGGTGCGCCTGATGCGCGTCCCGGACGAGACGCACGAGCTGACGCGGTCAGGCACGCCGTTCCGACGGGTCGAGAACCTCGTCCAGGTCCGCGACTGGTTCCGGCACTTCCTCGTCGAGGGCAAGACCGCCCTGCCGCCGCTCCCGAAGGCGCGCGCCGGGAAGTAGGCGGGGACGGGGAGTCGCCGGCCGCACGACCCGGCCGGCCCCAAACCCCGGTGTATTCTCCTCGTCCCATGGCGACCGCCCGCCGTCCCGACACCCTTGCCCGTGATCAGGCCAGCCAGCTGATTCGTGCCTGGGACGCGAAACCCGGCCACCTCGGGAACCTCCTTGGCCGAGTCACCGCCGTCGATCAGGTCGGGATCGACGAGCGCGTCGACAGCCTGAAGAAGCGCTCGATCAAGCGCGAATCGAAGCTGTGGGCGCTCGACCTCGCGATTCGGATGATCGACCTGACGACGCTCGAGGGAAAGGACACCCCCGGCAAGGTTCGGGCGCTCTGCGCGAAGGGGCTGCACCCGAAGCCCGGCGACCCCACGATCCCTTCGGTCGCCGCCATCTGCATCTACCCGAGCCTGATCGCGGAGGCAAAGGACGCGCTTCGGGGCTCGACGGTCAAGGTCGCGAGCGTCGCGACGGCGTTCCCGTCCGGCCAGACGTTCCGCGACGTGAAGATCGCGGAGACCCGCCAGGCCGTCCATGCGGGCGCGGACGAGATCGACATGGTCATCGACCGCGCGGCGTTCCTGTCGGGCGACTACCAGACCGTGTTCGACGAGATCATCGAGGTCAAGGAGGCGTGCGGCGACGCGCACCTGAAGGTCATCCTCGAGACGGGCGAGCTCGAGACGTACGACAACGTCCGACGGGCGAGCGTCCTCGCGATGGCAGCCGGCGCGGACTTCATCAAGACCTCGACCGGCAAGGTCACGCCTGCGGCGACGCTGCCCGTCACCCTCGTCATGCTCGAGGCGATCCGCGACTTCGAGCGGGCGAGCGGGCGGCAGGTGGGGATGAAGCCGGCCGGCGGGATCCGAACCGCCAAGGACGCGATCCAGTACCTCGTCGTCCTGTACGAGACCCTGGGGCCGCGGTGGATGACGCCGGACTGGTTCCGATTTGGGGCCTCGAGCCTGCTCAACGACGTGCTCATGCAGATCGAGAAGGCGCGGACCGGCCGCTACCAGGGCCCGGACCACTTCACCATCGATTGACGACGGCGCGGGCGGAACGGCGCCCGGGCGGCCCGCGGCGAAGGCCCCAGCGTCAGGAGATGTGGGTCGGCGTCCGGAAGGCGTAGGGCCAGCTCGCGCCCTGCTGCTCGTCCTCGACCCGCGACAGGACGCCGGCAGCGAAACCGCATCGGCGGCAGGTGAACTCGCGGACCCGCAACCCGTCGACCCGATCGTCGTCCACCGGC
>DASWSI010000345.1:0-4036 GCA_036402715.1 Candidatus Limnocylindrales bacterium | reverse complement strand
TCCGACTTCGCCTACGTCGACCGCGACGGTGAGCGCCACCTGCCGATTCACGATGAGTCGCACGTCCGCAATGCGATCGCGCGGTTCAACCAGACCGATTTCGAGAGTGGCGCCGCGAAGAAGCGCGCGGCCGGCAAGGTGATCGCGGCCGCGAAGAAGCACGGCGTCGACGTCGCCGATGACGACGAGGTCGCGAAGGCGGCGAAGGGGTAGGTCCGGGCGCGGACATACCGAGCGGCGCCCGGCCGCCCGACACGCTCAGTGCCGCGCGATTCGTTCCGCGAGCGACCGGCCGCTCGGTGGACGTCCGGTCGCATCGGAGCGCGCGTCGACTCGCCCGAGCGCTTCCTGGGCGAACCTGACGCCGATCCAGCGGAACGGTTCGGGCTCCCAGTTGCGCGATCGATGGCCGACGAACGGCAGCTCGGTCAGCTCCGTTTTCCGCTCCCCGATGAGATCGGCGACGGTCCGTCCGGCGAGGTTGGACGTCGACACGCCGTGGCCCACGTAGCCGCGAGCCGTCGCGATCCCGGAGCGCCGATCGAACGAGAACGTGGGATGCCAGTCGCGCGGCATCCCGAGCGGGCCGCCCCACGCGTGCGTGAACTCGACGTCCCGAAGGACCGGAAACCACGACCGGGCCATGCCGCGCAGCATCTCGTGCGTCGGGTCGTGGCGGTCGTACTCGTCGCGGATCGGAGAGCCGAATCGATACGGCGCACCGCGCCCGCCGAACAGGATCCGCCCGTCCGACGTTCGCGACAGGTAGTCCACGGAGAGGCGCATCGACGCCAGGCACTCGTGCGCCTGCCAGCCAATCTCGGCCCAGTCCGCCTCGGAGAGCGGCGCCGTCAGGACGATCAGCGACCACAGCGGGACGAGCTGCCGATGCAGCCGTCGGAGGCGCGTGAGGTACGCCTCGCCGGCGAGCACGACGGCGTCGGCCGTGACTTCGCCCATCGGCGTGATGAGGGCGGCGCGAACGCCGGGGCTCGCCGGTCGGTAGTCGGTGGCCTCCGTCCCCTCGACGATCGTCGCCCCCATCCGTTCGACGAGGCGAGCGAGCCTGCGGGCGAGCTTCGCCGGCTGGATCACCGCGCAATCCGGCGTGTAGATCCCACCGAGCGCGCCCGGGACGCGCACGCGTTCGGAGGTTGCCGCCGCGTCGAGGACGGTGTACCGGTCGCCGAAGCCGTATGCCTCGTGCTCGCGCTGGGTCGCCTCGAGCGCAGGAAGCTGCTGGGGACCACGAGCGACGATCAGCTGGCCGCCGCGCCGCCAGTCGACGTCGAGTCGCTCCTCGGTGACGACCCGCTCGATCTCGTCGACGGCACCGAACATCGCTCCGTACATCGCGATCGCGGCGTCTCGGCCGTGGAGCCGCTCCAGCCGCTCGAGCGAGATGTTGAGACCCGGCGAGCACCAGCCGCCGTTCCGGCCCGACGCCCCGAACCCCGCGATCTCGCGCTCGACGATCACGACCCGGAGCCCCGGGTTCGACTTCAGGAGGTAGTACGCGGTCCACAGCCCCGTGTAGCCGGCGCCCAGGATCGCCACGTCGCACTCGACCGAGCCATCGAGCGGCGGTCGCGGGGTGAGGTCGTCGCCGGCCGTCTCGAGCCAGTACGACACGGGCCGGTAATCGCGCGTCACGCCGCGAGCGTACCGTTTCCGACTACGCGCGAAGGAGACAGTCGATGAACGACTCCATGCTGCGAGACGACCTCGCGGAGCTGCTCGACGGACAGGGCGCCCACATGCCGCTCGAGGACGCCGTCGCCGATTTTCCCGACGACGCGATCAACCGCCAGCCACCGAATGTCGACTACACGCCGTGGCACCTGCTCGAGCACATCCGGCTGACCCAGCTCGACATCCTCGACTACGTCCGCAACCGCAACTACCAGGCCCGAGCCTGGCCGGCGGAGTACTGGCCGGCACCCGATGCGAAGGCGACGCCGGCCGAATTCCAGGCGACCGTCGACGGCTGCCTCGCGGACCGCGCCGAGCTGCGTCGCATGCTCGTCGACCCGTCGATGGATCTGTTCGCGGTCATCCCGGGGACGCCCGGCCACACGCTGCTTCGCGAGGTCCGGATCGCGGCCGATCACGCCGCGTACCACGTCGGCGAGTTCGCGGTCCTTCGACAGGTCATGGGGACGTGGCCGGCGGGCCGGGACGACTAGCAGGTCTACTTCGGGTCGGCGCGGACGGTTCGCCTCGCCGCGCGGACGACGCGGATGAAGCTCGTGAAGTGCTGCCACGGCCTGATGTGGCTCGGGCCCCCCGCGTAGATCGTCCGGATGGGGACCCAGCCGATCCCCCAGCCGTTCCGGATGCAGCGCGCGATCATCTCGACCTCGAACTCGAAGCCGTCCTCCGTGCTGTCGAGCATCGCCTCCGCGAGACGTGCGCTGAGCAGGCGATAGCCGGACTGGTTGTCCGGGATGTCGCGGCGGACGGCCCACGAGACGGCGCGCCGGCCGAGCTCGTTGGCGAGCCGACGGCTCGGCGGCATGGCACGGAAGTTCCGGCGCCCGACGATGAGATCGAACGTTCCCGGCTCGGCGGCCGCCCATGCGCCGACGAACTCCGGGATCTCCGCCGGATCGTGCTGGCCGTCCGCGTCGAGCGTGAATACGGCTTGGGCGCCGTCCGTGACCGCCCGTCGAAACCCCGTTCGGAGCGCCGCGCCCTTGCCCTGGTTCGGCTCCTGGCGGAGGACCGTCGCGCCCGCGGCTTCGGCCACCGCGGCCGTCCCGTCCATCGACCCGTCGTCAACGACGAGCGCGGGCACGTGCGCGATGACGCCGACAACGACCGGCGCGATTCGGTCGGCTTCGTCGTGGGCCGGAATCACAGCCACGATCGCGGGTCGGCCGTTCGAGGACGCAGTCACGGTCCGACGATACCCGCCGCCGATCCCGCCTCGTCGCGATCGGCGCGATGATGCCGCGATCACCGCCCGCGCCCAGGAGACACCGATGGTCACGATCACCCGGCTGAATCACGCGGTCCTCTACGTCCGCGACGCCCGGCGAGCGGCCGAGTTCTACGGCCGCGTGTTCGGCTTCGAGGTCGTGTCGGAGGAGTTCGGCGGCCAGGCCGTCTTCATGCGATCGCCGGCCGGCGACAACCACCACGACCTCGGGCTGTTCTCCGTTGGCGAGCAGGCACCGAGGGCGCCGCGCGGCGCGACCGGCCTCTACCACCTCGCCTGGGAGGTGCCGACGATCGAAGCGCTCGCGGCAGCGGCCGGCGAGCTGTCCGCCGCCGGCGCCCTGGGCGGCGCGAGCGACCACGGCGTCTCGAAGTCGCTCTACGGCTCCGATCCCGACGGCAACGAGTTCGAGCTCATGTGGGCGGTCCCGCGCGAGGCGTGGGGCGAGGACGAGAAGCGCGGCGTCATCCGGCCGCTCGACCTCGAGGCGGAGGTCCGGCGCTGGGGGAGCCACGGCGTGCCGGCCTGAGAGTCGCCGCGCCGGAAGTGGCGCGCCCGGAGGGATTCGAACCCCCGACCACCTGATCCGAAGTCAGGTGCTCTATCCACTGAGCTACGGGCGCGGGCGGCGATTGTAGCCGGGCACGTCCACGTGGCCGATCTCGCCTCGTGGCGGTACGGCTGGCAGGCGCTCACCGCCGAACTCAGGACGCCGCACGTGCGGGCATCGGGCGTGGCGGTTACGAGCCGCCACTCGTTGGACCGTCGGGCTAGGTACTTTCGGCCGACCTCGGCGACCGAAGCGCCGTGGTATTGCCACTGAGTGCAGAACCACGATGCCGCCCTGAGCTCCCCCCCGCGGCATCAGCCTGCCCTCGACGGCCTTCGCGGGATCGCGGCCCTGATGATCTTCGGAACCCATATGCGACTCGCGGACTTCAGCCCACGACTCGACTCCGGGGTGATGATCTTCTTCGCCCTCTCGGGCTATCTGCTGTACGGACCCTTCGTGCGCGGCCCGGTGGCCGTCGCTCCGTATCTCGTGCGGCGGATCGCCCGGATCATGCCGGCCTACCTCGTCGCGGCGTTCGGGAT
>DASWSI010000344.1:0-3153 GCA_036402715.1 Candidatus Limnocylindrales bacterium | reverse complement strand
CCGGGGCCCGCCGCCAACGTGTTCGCAGTCGTTCCGTCGTCAGGAAGGCCCATACCTCCCAGCCATCCCGACGTGACGATGCGGCTGCCCGCGGGATAGTCGAGGCCGCAGTCGCCGGCGTTGCCGACGTAGATCCACGGTTCGGCACTGAGGGCGGAACGACCGCCGGCGTTGTCGTTGTTCTCGTCACGAGCGACAACAGTCGGTGCAGCGATGAGAACGACCGCGGCGAGCGCGGCAAGAAGTGAGAGCGCGCGTGTACGGGACATGAAGCCTCCTTCGAGAACGGACCGAACAGGTCCGTCTGGGCACGCGACCGGGCTTCGACGGCGCGTCGAGATCAGGCACCGATCTCGGGTGTGACGCGCGCGGCATCGCCCGGAACGCGAAGGGGCGGCGACGCTCCGGGTCGACCGGTTCGGTCCCCCTCCCTGGTCCGCGGCTCCCCCGGCTCCCCTCGGTTTCGGGGTCGGAAGCGCTCCGGCGTTCGGTCGAGACGTAGCGCGGCGAATCGTAGCGAGGGCGGCGCCACAACATTTCGTCGATCCGCATGGTCCGCACCGGTCTCACGCTCGACCCGATCTGGCGGCGGGCACGAAAAGGCCGGAGCGTCCCCCGGCGCCCCGGCCTCTTCAAGGGAGAGTCGGTGAGGCTGGTCCTGAGCCGCTGCCTTGGCACAGCGGTGCGACTGAATCCACGCGACCGTGGCTCCGCGGACGGTCGTCGAGCATTGCAACGAGCCGACGATTCGTTTCGCGACCATTGCAGGGCCGATCTATCCGGGAACGGCGCCCTCGGAGCCCGTCGTCGCGTCCGGTCGCCCGGCAGGTGCCGGTGGATCCCGGCGGCCTTCGCCCCAGACCTCGGGGCCGCAGAAGATCGCGCGCGGCTGCGGTACCGGAAGCGTGGTGGGGTCCACGCGCCAGGCGTCGATCGTCGCGGCCAGCCACGCTTCGACGTCCGCGAAGCGCGACCACTCGCGGAACGGCCACCCGTTTTCGGTGCACAGCGTGATCAACGCGCGCTTGGCGAAGACGACGTCGCTGTACCCGGCCGCGTACCTGTCGCTCTCGCCGTCCCCGACGAACACGACCGCGCGCCCGGCGGCCTTGTGGCTCAGCACGCGGTTGCGCTTGCACGTCCCGCAAACGAAGCAGCGCGGGTGGCCGTTCGGGAATGCGATGGTCGCGCGGCCGTCCGGGCCGAACGTCGTCCGGGCGCTGACGACCGGCACGTCCGGGACGCCGAGGACCTCGAGCGCGGACGGGATGAAGAACCCGAACCCATCGCTGACAACCTCGATCGGGATCCGGGCAGCCCGCGCCCGACGAACGAGCGACGCGAAGCCGGCGTCGTGCGGCTGCGCGGCCGCGATCGCGCGGAGCCGATCCGGCGGCGTGTCGATGAGGGTGACTTCCCACTCCATCAGCCGTCGCGATCCGCTCAGGCCGGCGTCGTACGCCGCGGCCCGGGCCTCCCATTCGGGCGTCACGAAGTCCGCCATGACCACATCGGAGACGTCCGTCGTGGCGATCGTCCCGTCGTAGTCGACGAGGATCGCGATCGGTGGCGAATTCGGATCGAGGGGCGGCGGTGGCTCGGCAGGGCCGATCTCGGCGCGCCCGCCGGACGAGCGGTCGATCAGCCGAAGCGCTCGTATCGGACAAGCTCGGACAGCGGCTTCCGCGCGGCACCGGGCTTGTTCTTCGGCGCGGCGGCGGCTTCCGTCGGGTAGCCGAGCGAGATGAACGTCCGAACGAACTGCGGCGACGGAATGCCGAGCAGCTCGGCGACGCCCCGCCAGTTCGCCTGCCGCACCCAGCCGATGCCGGCACCAAGCCCGAGCGCGGTCGCGGCCACGAGGATTCGCTCCGACACGCGACCCTCGTCGTACGAATCCTGGTCCGCGCTGTCGCCCGGCATGACGATCGCGATGACGGCAGCGGCCTTGGCGACGTGGCCTGCCTGCGGGGCGAGCTCGACGAGCTTCGCCCGGCGGTCCCTGTCGCGGATGACGACGAACGTCCAGGGCTGACGATTCATCGCGCTGCCGGTCCATCGTGCGACGTCGAGGACCTTCTCGAGAACGTCGTCGGGAATGGGGTCCGGGCGAAAGTCGCGGATCTGCCGAGTTCGGCGGAGTGCCCGCAGGATGGTCTCGGAATCGGCCGTGGTCGCGTTGGATGTCGTCATGGCCGCGAGGATACGCCCGCTCGCCGAACCCGGCCCGCGAAGCTCGAACCGGAGCGCGTCACGACGACGCCGAGGACGATGATCGCGCCACCGATGATCTGCGCCGGGCGGATCGCGTCGCCGAGGAAGATCGCCGCCAGAACGACCGCGATCGCCGGGACGAGGAACTGGAACGCCGTCACGCGCGTGGGACCCAGCAGCCAGATCCCGTGGAAGACGACGACGTTGGACACGCCCGCGGACAGGAACGCCGAGTAGAGAACGGCCCCGATCGTCGCGGCGCCGACGCGCGACGTGTCGATCGTCTGGATCTGCAGGATCCCCGGGATCGTGAGGCAGATCGTGCCGAAGATGATCGCCCACGTCGTCGTCCGGAGCGGTGAGTGGCGGCGGAGGACCGGTGCGCCGAACGCGCTGTAGAGCGCCCAGCAGACGGCCGCGGCGAGCGTCAGCAGATCGCCACCGATCGAGGCGGCGAGATCGAGCCGCTGCGCGCCGGCGATGACGACCGCGACGCCGGCGAACGACACGATCGCGCCGAGCAGCTTGCCGGGCGTCAGCACGTCGGATCGCGCGACGACCGCGAAGAGTGCCGTGAGCACCGGCGTCGAGGCGATGATCAGCGCCGAATCGCCGGCGGAGATCGTCTGCAGTGCGGTGGGCCAGAGGCTCTGGTAGATCCCGAAGCCGAGGGCACCGAGCGCCGCAATCGGCAGGATGTCGCGGCGCGGCAGCCCGATCGATCCCTCCCGCCACTTCAGCAGGATGAGGAGCGTGACGCTCGCCGCGGCAAAACGGATGAAGGCGAAGGCGATCGGCGGGATGACACCGATCGCCGACTTGACGACGATGAAGTTCGCGGCCCACAGGACCATGACGACGAGGACGCCCGCCTCCGCGGCACGTCGCTCGCGTGCGGTGGAGGGCCGGCGCGAAAACGTTCGGGCGGGGGCGTCGGCG
>DASWSI010000343.1:0-2151 GCA_036402715.1 Candidatus Limnocylindrales bacterium | reverse complement strand
CGGCTCGGGGCGCTCGGCGCCCTGGCGATCGCGTTGCTGCCGCTCGCGGTCGGACTCGATGCGATGCGCCAGCTCGCGTTCGCGGGGTCGGACTACCCGAAGGGCACGCCGTCGCCCGGTGTGGAGGCGCTCATCCTCGTCGCGATGCTCGTCGTGTCGCTCGTGCTCGCGCGCTGGACGCTGCGGACGCTCGAGCGGATGGCACGACGCGAGGGCCGGCTCTCGGTGCGGTGGCAGTGAGCGCCGAGCGCGCCACGACCAAGCCCGCGACACCGCTCGGGAGCCCACTCGGCTCGCCCGCGTGGGGCGGGTTCGACCCGTCACGCACGCGCGGTCGCGGCTTCAGCGACACGTGGCGCAGCTTCGTGACCGCGGCGCGCCTCGGCTGGCAGATGGAGGCGAACTGGACGGACCCGATCCTGTTCCTCATCTATTCCGTCGCGAAGCCGCTCTCCTCGACGCTGATCTTCGTCGTCATGGTCGAGGTCATCGGTGGTGCCGGCACCGCCAGCCTTCGGGCGTTCGTCGTCATCGGCACCGCGCTCTGGTCGCTCGTCCTGAGCGGCATCGCGGGACTCGCGTGGTCGATCCTCGACGATCGCGAGCGCTATCGGATGCTCCGGTACATCTACGTCAGCCCGAACAGCTTCGTCGTCATGCTGCTCGGGCGCGGCGTCGCCCGGATCGCGGTCGGCGCGATGGGGACGCTCATCACCCTCGGCGTGGGGATCGCGGTGCTCGGCGTGTCGTTCGACCTCGGCGCCGTCGACTGGCTGCTGCTCGGTGCGGTCCTCGTTCTGGGGCTCGTGTCGATCATGGCGATCGGGATGATCCTCGCGGCGGTCTGCGTCCAGTCGCGCCAGGAATCGTGGCACTACCCCGAAGCCGTGGCGGGCGCGCTGTTCCTCATCAGCGGCGCCGTCTTCCCGCTGTCCGCACTGCCGGCTCCGGTCCAGGTCATCGGCTGGGGGATGCCGCTGACGTGGTGGATCGAGGGCGTTCGCCATGCCCTGTTCCCCGGTGGCGTGAGCGGAATCGGCGGCCCGGGATCGCTTTTCGCCAGCTTCACGGGACGGTCCGTTCCGGCCGCGTACGAGATCGTCGTTGCCTTGCTGGTGACGGGAGCGCTCGCTACACTCGCCGCGGCGATCATCTTCAGGATCAGCGAGCGGCGGGCGAAGAATCGCGGCCTGCTCGACCAGACAACCGGATCCTGACGACGACCCGACAGACCCCACGCGGACCGCGCGCCGGCGCCGAATGACGGCGAGCGACAACGCCAGCCAGGCGAGATCGAGCAGGGAGCGCGATGCGGATCTACGAGGGGAGTCCGCGGCAGGATTTCGAGGAGGTCTTCCGCTCGATCGGTGCCTTCCTCGACCAGCGCTCGATGCGCGAGGTGCTCCTCGCCGAGGCCCCGGATGGCTTCATCGTCCAGGGGCTTGTCGCCTCGGAGGCAAACAGCAGCGCCTGGTCAGAGTCCGTGGGGCACGTCGCCAAGGAGACGCTGACGTTCCTCGACGACGACATCGCCCGGTTCATGGAGGAGGCGATCAACCGCCGCGGAGTCGACGAGCTGCCGCCGCCCGGGATTGACGCGGGCTACTATGAATCGGCGTTCCGGGTCCTCGGCCGGTACATGGACGAGCAGAAGCCTCGCGACGTCTTCTTCTTCGAGCAGGACGGCGCATTCGTCCTTCGGCTCCTCGCCGGCGGCCAGGGAGGCGGCCGCCACGTCCTCGTCGAGTTCACCCGCGAGGACATCGAGGACATGATCTCGCGGGCCCCCGGACTGCGTCACCGCCCATCGACCCCCGGCGCGACCTCCGCGACCGGCAGCAGACAAGAGGAGAACATCGGATGAAGGCACTCAAGACCGTTGCCGTTGCGCTCGGCATCACCCTCGGCGCTCTCATCGTGATCCCGCTCGTCGTGCTCGCCGGGCTGTTCGTCTGGCTGAAGCTCACCGAGGAGTCGGACGAGGAGACCCTCGAGCTCGAGCAGGAGACCGTCTGACCGAGCCGGCCGAGCCGAAGGCCGGAGGCGGCGCCTCGCCGCCACCGCCCGTGTCCGCCGACGACCCGACGCCCGCCGCGCAACCGGCGGGCGTCAACGCGTCCGGGTCGCACGCCGCGGGCGGCGCTGCGGCCG
>DASWSI010000342.1:0-2277 GCA_036402715.1 Candidatus Limnocylindrales bacterium | reverse complement strand
CGGCATGGCGGCGGACGACCGATTCGACGACCTCGTCGGGAGCCTCGGCGGGTTCTATCGGAGCTGGCTCATCTATCTCGGGCTCGAGCTCGGGCTGTTTCGAGCCTTGCGCGACGCCGGCGCGAACGGGATGTCGCCGGGTGAGCTCGCAAGCGCGACGAACTGCGCCGCGGAGGCCGTCGACGTCTGGGCCTGGGCCGCGGACTCCCACGATCTGGCGAGCTTCGAGGACGGTCGCCTGACGCTCGATGCCGACACCGGGGCGATCCTCCTCGACGAGGCGAGCTCCGACTTCATCGGTGGCCAGTTCGTCCATGCCGTCGTCGCCAGCCTCGACTGGGACCAGATGGCGGACTTCTTCCGAGCGGGCCGGCCGGTCACGGAGCGGCCGGACCGGTATCGCATCGCCATCGAGCGGCTGACCGTCCAGGACATCGCCGTCTTCTTCGACGAGGCGCTGTCCGCCCTGCCGCAGCTCGTCGCCGATCTCACCCAGGATCGCCGGGTCCTCGACGTTCATTGCGGCGGCGGCCGCTGGCTCATCGCGATGGCGCGGCGATTCCCGAACCTCGAGCTTGTCGGCGTCGAGTTCGAGCCCGACTCCGTGGAGCGGGCGCGGCGCAATGTCGCGTCGGCGGGACTCGACGCGCGGATCACGATTCACCATGGCGACGTGGCCGCGCCGGGACACGAAGGAGAGTTCGATCTCGCCTATTTCCAGTACGCGCTGCACCAGCTCCCGGACCCCGCGGCCGCGCTCCGCGCAGCCTGGGCGGCCTTGCGGCCGGCCGGCCGCGTGCTCGTCATGGACTGGCCCCTGCCGTCGACGGTCGAGGAGTTCCGGACACGGCACGGCGAGCTGATCGCCGGGGTGCAGCTCGACGAGGTCTTCCAGGGGACGCGGCTCGAGACCCGGGAGACGTTCCGGAGCTGGTTCGCGGCCGCGGGCCTGCCGGAGCCCGAGACGATCGACCTGCCGTCGGGTGCGTCGGTGTTCCTCGCCACACGGGAGACGGTCGCGCGCTGAAGCCGTCGACCGCTGTCTCGGCTGCCCGCGGGTATCGTGGCGCGATGGCCACCCGGCACGTCGGCGAGATCGATCTGGCGGTCGACGTCGTCCGCTCGCTCGAGGCGCACGAGGCACGGGTCCACGCGCTCCCGGGCCGCGAGGTCCGCGACCTCGGCGACGCGGTCCTCCTCTTCGATCACCGCGACCGCGAGCCGTTCTGGAATCGCGTCAACGCGATTCGCTGGCCGGCCGCGACGTCGTCGTTCGACCGCCGCCTAGCCGAGACGATTGCCCTCTTCTCGACCCTCGACCGGATCCCGCACCTCAGGCCGCGCAGCACCCGCAACGAGCCTGCCGATCTCGCGGCGCGCCTGGAGGCATTCGGGTTCGACGTCGTGGGCGAGGACCACGTCATGGTCCTCGACGATCCGGCGCCGGCCTCGCAGCACGTCCGCTCACCGCTCCCGCCCGGCGTCACGATCGAGCGCCTGCACGCGGTCCCCGGCGCCGATCGCAAGGCGCCCACGGCCGCGCTCTCCGTCGTGCTGACGGAGGCGTTCGGGGTCGAAGTGGATCGACGCGCGGCGATGGACGCGGAGACGTTCGCGCTGTTCGACTTCCCGGCGTTCCACGCCCTCGTCGTCCGTGTCGATGGCGAGCCGGCCGCGGTCGCAAAGCGGACGACGTTCGACGGCGCGACATACCTCTCGTCGATCGGGACGCGACCGGCGTTTCGCGGCCGCGGACTCGGCTCGCTCGCGGTCGCGACGATCACCGCCGATGCGCTCGCGTCGGGCGACCGCTGGATCCATCTCGGCGTCGCGGGCGCGAACGCCGGTGCCATCGCCCTGTACGAGCGGTTCGGCTTCCGTCGCCTGGGACCGCCGGCCCCGGCGCTGCTGCTGCGATGACGCGCGTCCCGCAGCCGATGGCGGAGGTCGACATCCGGCGCCTTCTCGCGGCGCTCCCCGCCGGCATGCCCGTTGCCCAGACCGTGTCCGGCTGGGCGACGGTCGAGCTCGATCGCGCGGAGGCCGCGCTGTCGACGCACGCCTCTCGATCGAACCCGGTCCGGTCCGCGCTCGCGCCCGAGGACGAGCTGCTCGGTGCGCGGTGCCGGTTCGTGCGCGTTGGCGACTCCTCCCTGCTTCTCCTCGAGCCGTCCACCGAAGGGCGCCTCGCCGCGTCGCTCGCCCGGTTCGGGGAGGGCCCGATCGCGCTGTACGCGTTCATCGATCCTTCTACCATCGCTCTGCTCGGCCATGCCG
>DASWSI010000341.1:0-3064 GCA_036402715.1 Candidatus Limnocylindrales bacterium | reverse complement strand
TGCCCGATCGGTTCGGTCGTCGTCGGCGACCGAGACTTCATCTGGCGCGCCCGTCGCGCCCGAAAGATGGTCGGCGGCGGGATGCGCCAGGTGGGGATCCTGGCGGCGGCCGGGCTCGTCGCGCTGCGGGACGGTCCCGCGGGCATGATCGAACGACTCGCCGAGGACCACGCGAACGCGCGGCGTCTGGCCGAAGCCCTGGCCGGGATGCCGGGGATCGTCTCTCCCGGCGCGCTCGCGCAGGCGGGCGACGGCCCCTTCGACCCCTCGCGGGCCCGAACGAACTTCGTCCTCTTCCGCGTCGCGCGGGACCGGGCGGAATTCCTCGCCGCGCTTCGGACCCGCGGCGTCTGGATGGTCGAATACCCGCACGGCCAGGTCCGCGCGGTGACGCACTACGGCGTGACAGCGGCAGACATCGACACGACGATCGCGGCCACGTCCGCCGCGCTCGCCGAGACGAGCCCGCGGACGGCCGTCGGCGCGACGGTCTGACGATCGCCGGACACGGGAGCGTCGCGATGGCGCTGCCCACGAGGAGGAGCACGTGACGGTCTCGCAGGAACGCGTCGAGCTGACCCGTCCGCAGCCGGCGCCGGACCGCGGCGCGCTCGACGACCAGCTTTACGACCTCGTCGAGACGCGCTTCCGGCGGCTCGTCAGGGCGAGTCCGATTCTCGCGACCTACCTCGGCATCCACACCGAGGACGACCGGCTCGGCGACGGGACGCGCGACGCCGTCCTCGGGGAGATCCAGGCCGAGAAGGCCCATCTCGCGGCCGTCGACGGGCTCGATCCCGCCGGCCTCTCCGCCGAGGCGCGATTCGAGCGCGACCTCGAGCTCCACAACGTCCGGCGGGCGATCTTCGACACCGACGTCGTTCGGACGTGGGAGCGGCGGTCGACGGCACTCGACGCGGCCGGCGACGCGCTGTTCCTGCTGTTCGCCCGCGACTTCGCCCCGCTCGACGAGCGGCTGGATTCGATCGCCTCGCGTCTCGAGGCGCTGCCTGCGCACCTCGACGAGCACCGGAGGCGAGCGGTCGTGCCGCAGGTCCGGCTGTGGCAGGACCTCGAGATCCAGTCGGCCGGCGAGCTGCCAACGTTCTTCGCCGAGATCGTCGCCGCGGCTCGTGGCGTCCTCAAGGACGCGGACCAGCGGCGGCTCGAGAAGGCCGTCGCGAGCGCCGAGGCGGCCATCCGCGACTACGCCGGTGTCCTCAAGCAGTCGCTCGCCGCCGGAACGGACGACTGGGCCCTCGGGCGCGAGCGATACGACGAGCTGGTCGGCCTCCGTGCCTTCGACGGACTCGATGCCGATGCGATCCTCGAGATCGGCTGGCAGCAGCTCGCCGAGAACAAGGCGGCCCGCGTCGCCGCCGCCCGCGAGATCGACCCGAACGCCGACGAGGCCGCGGTCGTCGACCGCATCAAGTCCGACCATCCGGCGACGTTCGACGAGGCGTTGGACAACTATCGCGACGCGATGCTCCGCGCGCGGGAGCACCTCATCGAGCACGACATCGTCACGGTCCCGGAAGACGAGCGGATTGCCGTCGTCCCGACGCCGGAATACCTCCGCAATCTCGTTCCGTTCGCGGCCTATTTCGAGCCGCCGAAGTTCGACCGCGACCCATCCGGGATCTACATCGTCACCCCGTCCGTCGGCAACGACCCGAACGCGATGCGCGAGCACAACTACAGCTCGATCAGCAACACGAGCATCCACGAGGCGTACCCGGGGCACCATCTCCAGCTGTCCGTCGCGGGCCGCCACCCGAGCCTCACCCGGATCCTCATCGACGCCCCGGAGTTCGTCGAGGGCTGGGGGATGTACTCCGAGCAGATGATGCGCGAGCAGGGCTTCGACGACGCCGCGAACTTCCGGCTGAACATGTACACGGACGCGATCTGGCGGGCGTGCCGAATCATCCTCGACATCCGGATGCATCGCGGCGAGGTGTCCGTCGACGAGGCGATCCGGTTCATGGTCGAGCAGACGAGCTTCGAGGAGGCGAACGCGCGGGCGGAGGTCCACCGCTACACGTACACCCCCACCTATCAGCTGTCCTACCTCCTCGGCAAGGTCCTGCTGCTCCAGCTGCGTGCGGACGAGCAGCGACGCCTCGGTGATCGCTTCACGCTGAAGGGGTTCCACGACGCCCTGCTGCGGAACGGGTCGCTCCCGATCAGCTTCCACCGCCGGCTCCTCGCGCCGGCCGCGCGCTGACGGAGTCCGTGCTCGTCATCCCCGCGATCGATCTCGAGAAGGGCCGGTCGCGCGTCGTCTTCTGGCCCGGGGCAGGAACCGGCGTGGGAGCCCCGACGGACCGGCCGGAGCGGATCGCCGAACGATTCGTCGAGCTCGGCGCGCGGGTCGTCCACCTCGTCGACTTCGACGGCGCACGAGCCGGGACCCCCGTCAATCTCGAGGCGATCGGCGCGATCGCGTCCCGGGTCGCGGTCCCGATCCAGGTCGCGGGCGGGCTCGATGGCGCGGATCAGGTCCGGCTGGCATTCGCCGCCGGTGCGACGCGAGCCGTGCTCGCGATGAACGTCGTC
The DNA here is from genome assembly GCA_036402715.1 of Candidatus Limnocylindrales bacterium. Lineage (GTDB taxonomy): Bacteria > Chloroflexota > Limnocylindria > Limnocylindrales > CSP1-4 > JACDAV01. Next base: position 502 of record DASWSI010000341.1, on the reverse strand, counting down.
GAGTCCCCGGACGTCCTTCGCGAGTGCCTCGCCGTCGCGGGCGACTGGCTCGCGATCGGGCTCGATCCGCGGCCCGAACGGCTCGCCGCGTTTCCGTGGCGGCGGGCGGCGGTGCCGGCGCTCCCCGACCTCGTCGCCGAGCTCGTGAGCAACGGCGTCCGGCGGGTCGTCCTCGGGCACGGCGGCGCGGACCCGGACACGGCGCTCATCGCCTCCCTGATTCGCGCCTACGACGTCGAGGTGCTCGTCGCGGGCGGCGTGCCCGACCTGGCCGGGATCGGCCGGCTGCGGGACGCCGGTGTCAGCGGCGTGATCCTCGGCGAGACGCTCCTCTCCGGCGCCATCGACTATCCGGCGGCGCTGAAGGCCGCGGCGTGACGACGCGCATGGCCATCACCCCGGCACGATGCGATGGAACGTCGTGCCGTCGTAGAAGCCGCACGACGCGAGCGCGACGAAGTTGCCGGTCGCGATCGGGGCGAGGCTCGCGTCGACCCGAATG
>DASWSI010000340.1:0-4781 GCA_036402715.1 Candidatus Limnocylindrales bacterium | reverse complement strand
CCCCGCGGACAGCCCGCAAGCCGGCGACGCCGGCGGCGGCGCCGCCGCTCCCCGGTTCGAAGCCGCGCGATGTCCGCCCTCGAACCGGACGCGGAGCGACGAGGCCGAACGAGGAGCCGAACCTCTAGGCGGCTGCGGCGTCCCTGGCTTCGCAGCCCGACGCGCGCCTAGACGGCGACCGGCTCCCGGTACTCCCCGAAGACCTCGCGGAGGACGCCGCACATCTCGCCGAGCGTTGCGTACGCGGCGGCCGCGCGGATGAAGTGCGGCATGAGGTTCTGATCGGTGGAGCCGGGTCGGCGAGCCGCCTCGCGCAGCCCCCCGAGCGCGGCCTCGACTGCGCTCGCGTCGCGCTCCCGTCGGGTTCGCTCGAGACGGGCGAGCTGCCGCTCCTCGGAGCCCGCCGGCACCTGCAGCACGGGCACGCGGGTCTCCTCGGACTCGTCGACGTTCGCGTTGACGCCGACGACCCGCCGCTCGCCCGCGTCGAACTCCCGCTGGAAGCGATATGCCGCGTCCGCGATCTCGCGCTGGGGGTAGCCCTCGGTGATGGCCTTGACCATCCCGCCGCGCCGATCGATCTCGTCGAGATAGCGCCAGACCTCGCGCTCCGTCTCGTTCGTCAGCGACTCGACGAACCACGAGCCGCCGAGCGGATCGACGGTGTTCGCGACGCCGGTCTCCTCCGCGATGATCTGCTGCTGGCGCAAGGCGAGGAGCGCGGCACCGGCCGTCGGAACCGCAAGCGCTTCGTCGTAGGCATCGGTGTGGAGCGACTGCGTTCCACCGAGCACGGCGGCGAGCGCCTGGAGCGCGACGCGGGTGAGGTTGTTCAGCGGCTGCTGCGGCGTGAGCGACACGCCGGCGGTCTGGGTGTGGAACCGCATCCACGTCGATCGGTCGTTCTCCGCGCGGTAGCGCTCGGTCATCAGCTTGTGCCAGATCCGACGCGACGCGCGGAACTTCGCGATCTCCTCGAAGAAGTCGCTATGGCTGTTGAAGAAGAAGGACAGGCGCGGCGCGAAGTCGTCGACGCGGAGCCCTCGCTCGAGCGCGGCCTCGACGTACGCCATCCCGTCCGCGATCGTGAACGCGAGCTCCTGGACTGCGGTCGAGCCCGCCTCGCGAATGTGGTAGCCGCTGATCGAGATCGTGTTCCAGCGCGGCAGCTCCCGCGTCCCGAACTCGATGGTGTCCGTCACGAGTCGCATCGACGGCTCCGGCGGGAAGAGGAACTCCTTCTGGGCGACGAACTCCTTCAGGATGTCGTTCTGCGTCGTGCCCTCGAGCGCGACGCGCGGCACACCCGCCTTCTCCGCCGCGACGATGTACATCGCCCAGATCGGCGCGGCGGGCGAGTTGATGGTCATCGACGTCGAGACCTTGTCGAGCGGCAGGCCCGACAGCAGGACCTCCATGTCGGCGAGGCTCGAGACGGCGACGCCGCACGTCCCGAACTCGCCCTCGGCCTCCGGATCGTCCGTGTCGTAGCCGTACAGCGTCGGCATGTCGTAGGCGATCGAGAGGCCGGTCTGGCCCGCGGCGAGGAGCTGCCGGAACCTGGCGTTCGTGTCCTCCGCGGCACCGAAGCCCGCGAACATCCGCATCGTCCAGAGGCGCGCGCGGTACCCGGTCGGATGGATGCCGCGGGTGAACGGTGGCTCGCCCGGGAAGCCGACGTCGCGGACGGGCTCGAAGTCAGTCCAGCGCGTCGTGTCGAGGGGATCACCGTGATGGTCGACGGCGGTGGGGCCGCCGGGACCACTCGGATCCCGCCCGCTTCGCTCCCACGACCACGGCCCGTACAGCCGATCGACCTCGACGTCGCTGATCGTCGAGAACCGGGGGCGCCGCTCTCCGCCGGCGCGCGCTGCGCGGTCGAGTGCGCCGGATTCCCAGGTCCGCCGGCGCTCGTTCCAACCGGCGTCGCGGTCGCTCACGCCACCGACTCTAGCACCGGCCCCCGAGGCGGACCGGAGCCGTCAGCGAGGCGGGAGGCGTCGAGCCGCAGGGCGGCGGGACGTCGTTGCCTCCAGCTCCGGGCGCGGCCGCTGCCGGCCGCGGACGAGGCGGAAGATCTCCCACGCCGTGAGGAACGGGACGATCCGGCGCGGAAGGAAGCGAAGCAGCAGGAGTCGGCCGAGTCCACGGATCATTGGCCAACTATCCGCGACGGTCGCCATCGCCGAGCCTGCATCTCTGCGTCTCGACGTGTCGGGTGCGTTGCGCCGCACGACGGCGGGCTCACCCGGCAGGAGTCCCGAACGCCGCGAGCGCGGCCTTCACCGCCTCGTCGTGCCCGGCGCGGGTCGTGACCTCGCGGACGGAGCTGCCGACGAGCGCGGCGACGACGCGGCCGTCGTGCGGCCACACGACGACCGTCTGGTACGAGTCGTCGTTCAGCGTGTCGAGGCGGTACCCGGCGGCGCTCCCGACGTTGACCGGCTTCGTCTGGATGTTCTCCGTCTTGTTCGCCGCGCGCGCGCTCGCCTCGTAGAACTCCCCGAGCCAGCTCGGCTGGAGGGGCGTCGGCGAATCGAACACGACGAGCGTCGTCCCGCTGTTGCTGCCGAGCTGCCAGAGGCCACCCGCGTACCGCAGCTCGCTGACGCCGTGGGTCACGAGCGTCCCGAGGGCCTTGTCCGAGCAGCTCCGCCCGGAGTCGAGGCGATCCGGCTTCCGTCCGGCGAGCGACGTCGGTACGAGGGCCTCGAGCGCCGGGTACGCGCCCGGACGCTGCCCGTCTGTCGTGCACGGACCCGACGGCTGGAACGTCGCGCCACCGCCGGTGCAGCCCGCCACGAAAAGGACAGCGGCGAGCAGCGCGAAGCGGGCTCGAAGGATTTGGAGATGCACGCCGTCAGCGTACCGAGGCGCGGCCGAAGGCGCGCCCGCCGGCTCATTCGGCCCGCGGCACGGCTGTCGTCGCGGTGCCGCGTCGCACCTGGTACGGCGGTCCCGGAATGGTGCCGGGATGCGCCCCAACGATCGACCGGGGCAAGTTTGACGAGCGGCTCATTGTCCGCTGACGACGCGCGGACGTACGGTTCGTCTGCGCCGGAACGCGACGAACCGGGAACCACCTGGGGCGTCGGTCACGGACCGGGGAACGGACGCCAGGCACCGAGGACGGTCGGTGGCTGGGGATCCCGGTCCTCGGTCACGAGCCGAGTAACCATGGATCCATCGGCCAGCAGGCCCGGGCACGCGTTACGGCGGAGCTCATTGCTCCTCATCAGGTTTCCGAATCGCCTCTCGACCGGTCGGTCGGGGGGCGATGTCATGTCCGGGGCAACCGCCGCGGAACGCCGGCTCGACCGGGCTCACGCGAGCTGGCCGGCGACATCGAGGCGCGACCTACGCCGATCGCCCCGGCTGCGCCCGGTCCGGCCGGGCGCGACGGATGACGCCGCGGACGTCGAGGTCGTTGCGAACGACGCGGGCGCAAGCGACGAGTTCGGGGTCGCGATTGATCGTGCTCGCGAGCCAGTCGACATACGACGGCTCGAACGCGGCGATCTCGCCGAGCGTGTGGCCGTGGAACTTGCCGAACGTCACCTCGTGGGCGCGCGCCTCGTCGAGCGGCGGCGCGACCGGGGGTCGGAAGCGGTGGATCCGGCCACGCTCCATCGGCCCGGTCGGGTCCGACGCGCGCGGCGGCTCCGCGTGGGCGCGCGTGGGGGCGCGCGGAGGCTGGCCGCCGAGTCGGGACCCGCGGCCGGTCGTCGCGTTCCGCGGCCGGAACGTCTCGGTCGTGTCGACTCTGCCCGTCACAGGCCGCGTGGGTCGCGGACGTGGCGGTCCGGTCCGCCGCGCTGGTCCGTCCGCGTCGACGTCCGGCGCGGGTCCGGCATCATCCGCCGACCGGATTCCGGCGCGACGCTCCGCTTCGGCCCGGCGCAACGACTCGTACGCATCGTTGATCTCCGCCATCCGCCGCGTGGCGATGCGGGAGGCCGCGGGGTCGTCGCCGGTGAGGTCCGGATGATGCTCGCGGGCGAGCCGCCGCCAGGCTGCCTTGATCGTGTCGGCGGACGCGGTCGCGGGAACGCCGAGAACGTCGTGCGGATCGCGCTTTGCCACGCCCGCAGTGTATCGAGTCGCGGTTCGCGGACCGCGGCGCTGTCAGGCGTTGCGGGCTGCTTGACACACCGGCCGCTCGCGCGTTCCCTGTAGGAGATGTCGACAATCCGTCGCGCCGGCCTCGCGGCCCTCCTCGTTGCGCCGTTTGCCGCCGCGTACCGGTTCGCGCTCGTCTATCGGGTCCGCGCCGGATTCCCGCGGCCGCGCCCACCGACGGTCTCGCCCGCCGATCTCGGGCTGCCGTTCGAGACGATCTCGATCGATGCGGCTGGAGCCACCCTCGCCGCGTGGTTCATCCCGGCCCGTGGCGGCGTCGCGGGTCCCGGTGTCCTCCTCGTCCACGGCTGGGAGTCCGCGCGAGACCGGTCGCTGCCGACCGCACAGTTCCTCAACGCCGCCGGCTTCCACTGCCTTGCGATCGACGTCCGCGGCCACGGCTCGAACGCACCCGAGTCGCTGCCGCTCTCCGCGGGCGAGTTCGGAGCGGACGCGCTGGCGGGATTCGCGGCCCTCATCGCACGCCCGGAGGTGACGACCGGGGCAATCGCCGGGCACTCGATGGGCGGGATCGGCGCGATCCTCGCCGCGGCCGCAGACACGCGCGTGGCGGCGCTCGTGTCGACGTCGGCGCCGGCCGAGCCGTATCGGCTGACCCGGCAGACGTTCCGTCTCGCCCACCTGCCGATCCCGGACTTCAT
>DASWSI010000339.1:0-5032 GCA_036402715.1 Candidatus Limnocylindrales bacterium | reverse complement strand
GGCCCTCGACAGGGTCGCCGGCTACGTCGAGGTCGGCCGGGGAGAGGGCGAGCTGATTCTCGGTGGCGGGCGCCGCGCCGACGGCGACCTCGGCAACGGCCATTTCTTCGAGCCGACGATCTTCAGCGGCGCGCGGCCGATGGACCGGATCGCCCAGGAGGAGATCTTCGGCCCGGTGCTGTCCGTCATTCCCGTCGCCGGCTACGACGAGGCGATCACGGCAGTGAACCAGACGCGGTACGGCCTCTCGGCCTCGATCTTCACGCGCGACGTCAACGTCGCGTTCCGGGCGATGCGCGACCTCGAGACGGGTCTCGTCTACGTCAACGCCGGGACGACCGGGGCGGAGGTCCACCTCCCGTTCGGTGGCTGGAAGGAGACCGGCAACGGCCATCGCGAGGCCGGCCACGCGGCGCTCGAGACCTACACCGAATGGAAGTCCATCTACGTCGACTTCAGCGGCCGGCTGCAGCGGGCGCAGATCGACAACCAGGCGTGAGCACGGAGGCGCTCCCCGAACACGTCCGCCGCAATCGCGCTGCCTGGGATGCCTGGGCGCCGGAATACGTGCCGAACGGCGAGCGCAGCTGGGGCCTCGCCCGCGGCGACGAGAAGTGGGGGATCTGGGACATCCCGGAACGCGAAGCGCGGATCCTGCCGGACGCTCTCGACGGCCTCGACTCGATCGAGCTCGGTTGCGGGACGGGGTACATCTCCGCCTGGCTGGCTCGCCGCGGCGCGCGGCCGGTCGGGATCGACAACTCGGAGGCCCAGCTCGCGACGGCGCGACGCCTCCAGAAAGAACACGGCCTCGAATTCCCGCTCGTCCACGGCAACGCGGAATCCGTGCCGTACCCGGACGCGTCGTTCGACCTCGTGATCTCCGAGTACGGCGCGAGCATCTGGGCGGATCCGCATCGCTGGATTCCGGAGGCGTCGCGCCTCCTGCGCCCGGGCGGCCGCCTGATCTTCCTCGTCAACGGGACCATCTTCATGCTCTGCGCTCCGGACGACGACGATGCCGTCGCGACGACGCAGCTCGTCCGTCCGTATTTCGGGATGCACCGCTTCGAGTGGCCCGACGACGAGTCCGTCGAGTTCCACCTCGGGTACGGCGACTGGATCCGCCTCCTCCGCGCGAACGGATTCGAGGTCGAGGATCTGGTCGAGCTCAGGCCCGCCCCGGACGCCGCGTCGACATACAAGCACGTCACCCTCGACTGGGCGCGGCAGTGGCCGTCCGAGGAGGTCTGGAAGGCCAGGAAGACCGCGCGCTGATGCCGAAACGAAGCGCCGGATTGCTGCTCTTCCGAAGGCGCGGGGAGGGCATCGAGGTCCTCGTCGCACATCCAGGCGGACCGCTCTGGACGAAGCGCGATGCCGGCTCGTGGAGCGTCCCGAAGGGCGAGATCGAGGCAGGCGAGGAGGCGCTCGGGGTCGCGCGCCGCGAGTTCGAGGAGGAGACCGGGCAACCGGCACCGCGCGGCGAGCTGATCCCGCTCGGTGAGGTCCGCCAGAAGTCCGGCAAGATCGTCGAGGCGTGGGCCGCGGAGGGAGACCTCGACGCGGCGACCGCGCGGAGCAACACGTTCCCGCTCGAGTGGCCGCCCGGCTCGGGCAACTGGATCGACGTTCCGGAGATCGATCGCGTCGAGTGGTTCGATCCGGACGAGGCCCGCCGTCGCCTCAACCCGGCGCAGGTCCCGTTCGTCGACCGGCTCGTCGAGCTGGTCGGCGTCGAGCGAATCCGAAGCTAGTCGACCTCGGCGCGGAGGAACCCGACCATTCGACCCCAGGCGAGCGCCGCCGCCCCTTCGTCGAATGCATCCGTCCGGTCCGGCTCCATGAACCAGTGCCCCGTTCCGGGATAGGTGTGGAACTCGACCCGGCGCCCGCCGGCGCGCAGCGCGGACTCGAGCGCGGCGATGTACTCGGGCGATTCGAACGGATCGTTCTCCGCGAAGTGGCCCTGGAACGACGCGCTGCTGGAGCTCCAGTCGCGTTCGCGCCCGGTGCCGTAAAAGAGGACCGTGGCCACGATCGACGGGTCGTCGCCCGTCGCCTCGAGCGCGTAGAACGCACCCATCGAAAATCCCACCACACCGAGCGATGACGCGGTCACGCCGGGCTCGCCTCGCAGCCGGACGAGTGCCGCCGCGACGGTCCGCATCCTGACGACGATCGACTGGGCCTCGGATTGCTTCTCGGCCTCCTCGATCGTGTCGACGACGACGCCGCGATAGAGGTCCGGCGCGAGGACGACGAAGCCAGCGTCGGCGAGCGAGTCGGCGAACGACCGGGTCGTGTCGTTCAGGCCCCACCACGCGTGGAGCAGCAGCACGCCCGAGCCCTGTCCGGTCCCCGGTGTCGCGCGGTAGGCCCGGCTACCGTCCTCGAGATCGATCCATTCGCCCACGGCGTCCTCCAGCTCTGCGCCTCGTTCCGCGACGATACGCGGTGTGCCGCGCGCCCGTCCGCGGCTGACCCGGTAGGCTGACGACTCCGTCACTCGCCCAGGAGCCTGTCGCACCCCGTGATCGATCGCCCGTCACCGTCGCGCTCCCCGTGGACCGTCCGCGTCGCGGACTTCAGCGCCCGCCACCGCTGGCCGGTCTTCGTGCTCTGGTTCCTCTTCACGCTCGGGTTGTTCGCCGCGAGCATCGCTGCCGGTGGGACGCGGTCCGTGGACGCGGTGTCGAACGACGCGCGATCACGCTCCGAGTCCGCGGAGGCGCTCTCGCTGCTCGGCACCTCGGGGACGCAGGAGCCGCCCTCGCAGCAGTTCCTCCTCGTCATGTCGAACCCGAGCGGGACCGTCGACGACCCGTCGTTTCGCGCCGCGATCACGGACGCGGTCGCGCGGATGAGCGGCGCAACCGCGACGGTCGACGGCTCGAACGGCCCCGTGTTCGCGCAGGTGGCCGATCCATTGAACGCGCCACCAAGCGCGGGGCTCGTGTCTCCGGATCGGACGACGGTCCGGATCGCGGCGCGTGTCCCGGGCGAGGCCGCGGCCGTGAAGCAGCGGCTCGTCCCGGTGCCGCGTCTTCTCGACGACCTTCGCGCGGCCCACTCGGGCCTCGAGATCCACGCCCTCAGCAACACGCTCGCGAACGACCAGATCCAGGAGCTCGTGAGCAGCGATCTCGACGCGTCTCTGCGGCTCACGATCCCGCTGACGTTCCTCATCCTGCTGATCGCGTTCGGTGCGGTCGTCGCCGCGGCCGTGCCGCTCGTTCTTGCCGTTACCGCGCTCCTCGCGGCGTTCGGAATCGTGGGGCTGTACAGCCAGACCGTCGACTCCGTGAGCCCGTACGCGACCCAGCTCGTGGTGCTCATCGGGCTCGCCGTCGCGGTCGACTACTCCCTGTTCATGGTCACGCGGTTCCGCGCGGAGCGCCGTCACGGGCTCGACCGCGCGGCCTCGATCCACGTCGCAAGCAGCACGGCCGGTCGCGCGGTGTTCTTCTCCGGACTGGCGGTGATGATCTCGATCGCCGGCCTCTTCATGCTCGACGATCCGCTCTTCCGGTCGATGGCGATCGGAACGATCGCCGTCGTGCTGATCGCCGTCATCGGCTCACTGACGTTCCTGCCGGCGACGCTCGCGATCCTCGGCGACGGCGTCAACCGGTTTCGCGTGCCGTTCGTCCGTCGAGACGGCGAGGAGGGGAGCGGGCCATGGGGCCGGCTGGTCCGGCTCGTCATGCGGCGCCCGCTCGTGTATGCCGTGGCCGCCGTCGCGATCCTCGTCCTCGGTGCGTCTCCGGTCCTCCGGCTCCACATCGGCCAGGCGGACTTCAGCTCGTTCCCGGATTCGATCGACTCGGTGCGGGCGGTCTCCCTGCTCGATGCGAAATGGCCGGCGGGATCGACGCTCGATCTCGAGATCGTCGTGACGCACGCGGATGAGCCCGCGACGAAATCCGCGATCGACCGGCTCAACGCAGAGGTCCTGAAGATCCAGGGGCTGAGCGGGCCACCGAAGACGGGGCTGTCGAACGGTGGCACGGTCGCCGCGATCACGTACGTCATGTCCGGCGGCCGAAACGACCTGCGCAACCGCGACATCGTCCACGACCTCCGAACCCGGGTCGTGCCCGCGATCTTCGGTTCGCTTCCCGGCGTCCGGGCGCTCGTCACGGGCGACGCGGCCTTCACGAGCGACGTCGCGGATTTCTACGCCCGCGGGATGCCGGAGGTCATCGCCTTCGTGCTGTCGCTGTCGTTCCTGCTGCTGCTCATCGCCTTCCGTTCGATCGTCATCCCGATCAAGGCGATCGTCCTCAACCTGCTGTCGACCGGCGCGGCCTACGGCCTGCTGGTGCTCGTCTTCCAGGAGGGCTGGCTATCGACGCAGCTCGGGATCAAGCCCGGAGTGGTCGAGTCGTTCGTCCCGGTCTTCATCTTCACGATCCTGTTCGGGCTCTCGATGGACTACCACGTCTTCATCCTCACCCGGATCAAGGAGGCGCGCGACCGAGGCCTGCCGTCGAACGAGGCGGTGGCGCGCGGGATCTCCGTGACGGCCGGCACGGTGACGAGCGCGGCCGCGATCATGGTCGTCGTCTTCGCCGTCTTCGTGACCCTCCGGCTGGCGATCATCCGCCAGCTCGGGTTCGGGCTCGCCGTGGCGGTCTTCCTCGACGCCACCGTCATCCGGAGCATCCTCCTGCCGGCGTCGATGCGGCTGCTCGGCGACTGGAACTGGTGGCTGCCGCGGTTCCTGTCGTGGCTGCCCCACGTGACGATCGAGGGCGCGACAGACGAGCCTGCGGACGCCCCGGCAACGGCCTGACGCAGCGGGACTCCGGCACGCCGCGGCTCAGGGGCGCGGGCGCACCACGCCACGGGACACGAATCGGCCATCCTCGCCCAGGGACTTTCGGACGGACCGCTCGCGCGCTCTTCGCCACCGCGCGGACTCACGGTGATCGCTTCTGGCCGGTGACCGCAGCGAACCGAACCGGCGCGCACCGAAGTGCCGGTGCGAGCCGGCCCCGCATTCGGGCCGAGTGGTACCTCTGGGTGG
>DASWSI010000338.1:0-3793 GCA_036402715.1 Candidatus Limnocylindrales bacterium | reverse complement strand
AGCGGTACTGGCTGCTGATCCACGAACCGCGCGGCCGGCCGCGGACGATCCGGCCCTCCATGCTGAGAAGGAACAGGACGCGGGTCGACATGCCGACTGTGCCCTGCCACTTCTTCCCGACCCCCACCTCGATCTGGAGCGCGAGCGCCGGGACGTCCTTCGTCAGCTCCGTGGCCACGGCCTCGCCCCGCGTCTCGAGCGCGTCGAGCGTCGCCTGCTCCGCGTCCTCGAGCCATCGGGCCGGCTCCGGGATCCCCGCGCCACCGAGCCACGTGATGACGCGACGCCGCTCGCGAACGGCGATCGCGCGCGTGCAGGCGGACTGGATCACCGCGGCGACGTCCAGGGGCACGACGAACATCGTCCGTCGCATGCCGAGGATCTTGAGGAGCGACCGCTCGTCGTACAGCGCGCGCTCGATCGTCGCGACCTCCACCGTCGGCGTCCGGGCAAGGGCACTGAGGTAGACCGTTGCCGGATCCGTCGCGTGGAGCCCCACGAGGTCGCGGGCGGACGTGACCGCGTCCGTTGCGAGCGAGCCAGGCGCGAGGTGATGGCGGACCGAGAGGCGCGCTCGGCGTTCCGCGGCGTCGATCCGCATCATCGGTCGTGCACGTCCCGACCGCGCGCCGCGCCGACGCTCAGAGGCGGAGCCACACGAGGATCGAGCACGAAACGTCCATCCGATCCTCCTCGCATCGCCTGAGCCGGAGGCCAGAGGATAGCGAGCCTTGCCATCGTCGCGCGCGGCGGCTACCGTAACTCCAGCGTTACCGACAAGCACCGGAGGAGGGACCATGGCGGCGACGGCAATCGGCAAGGGCACGAAGGACGACCCGTGGGTGCTGAAGACCCCGCCCGGCACCTCCGAGTACACGATGTACCGGGACGACAGCTCGGATCCGGCCTCGATCGTCTGCCAGGTCGGCGGGACCCAGCTCCGGTACGACGCGCGGGCGATCGACGATCTCCACGCGATGCTGAAGAAGCACGGCGACTGGATGCCGCTCGGCGCCGCGGACGAGCAGAAGCCCGCGGCCGAGGGCACGGTCGAGGCGTGGGGCCGAGCCACGGACAATCCAGTCGGTGGGTGGTACGGGCTGAAGAAGGGGCTGCGCGGCCGCTTCGGGATGTACATGCCGCCGCTCCTCGAGGCACTCGGTCTCGTCGAGCTGACGCATGACCCGAAGAACAACCGGATGCGCGCGAGATAGGGGAGTGGCGGCGCGACGGGCAGCGGCTCTCAGCGGCGCGGCGCTCGGCGTCGCGAGCAGCGGCGCGCGCGTCGGCGTCGGGGATCCGTTCGATGCCCTCGGCGACCCGAACCGCCGTCGGATCGTCGAGCTGCTCGGCGGCGGCGGCCGCTCGGTGCAGGAGCTCGCCGACGCACTGCCGATCAGCCGGCCGGCCGTCTCGCGCCACCTCCGCGTCCTGAAGGCCGCCGGGCTCGTCGCCGACGAGGCGCGCGGGACCCGCCGGATCTACCGGCTCCACGAGGATGGCGTCGCGGCGGTCCGGGAGTACCTCGAGCGGGTCTGGGGCGAGGCCGCCGGCCGGTTCCGGCTCGTCGCCGAGAACATCGATGGCTGACCCTCGACCCGCCGTTGACGCGCACCCGCTCGAGCCGATCCGCCTGACGCTCGACGTTGCGTGCCCGCGACCCCGGGCATTCGAGGTCTGGACGGGCCGAACCTCGATGTGGTGGCCGGCGGACCACACCGTGTCGGGCGAGCCCGGGCTGGCGGTCGTCGTCGAGCCTCGCCTCGGTGGCCGGATCTTCGAGCGGACGCCGACCGGCACCGAGCACGACTGGGGCGAGGTCACGATCTGGGAGCCGCCGAGCCGGTTCGGCTACCTCTGGCATCTCCGACGCGACCGCGCCGACGCGACGGACGTCGAGATCCGGTTCATCGAGACCGCGACGGATGCGACCAGGATCGAGATCGAGCATCGCGGCTGGGAACGGCTCGGCGCGGAGGGTCAGACGTGGCGCGACCGAAACCGCGGCGGCTGGGCGACGCTGCTGCCCCACTACCTCGCGGCAGCGAAAGGCGGCTCGGCCGAAGCCTGAGCCGCCTTCATCTCGATGCTCCCGCGGCGCCGGATGCGCCACGCGAGCGGCGCGCTACTTGATCAGGTACGCGACCTGGACGGTCACGACGACCTCGTTCGTGCCCACCTGGACGGGCGTCGGAGCCGAGGCGTCCTTCGCGGCGCCGAACGCTCCGGAGTACATCTGCGGGTACGGCATCGGGGCCGCCGACTCGCTGATGGACGCCACGCCGACGATCGAGACTCCACCGCCGCTGGCGAGCGTCTGGGCCTTGGCCTTCGCCTGGGACATCGCCTCGGCGCGGGCCTGCTCCTCAGCCTTCGCTGGGTCCTCGACGCGGAAGCTGACGCCGTCGAGCGTCGTCGCGCCCGCCGCGAGCGAGTTGTCAATGGCGTCGCCGATCTTGTCGAGGTTGCGGATCGTCACGGCGACGCCATTCGAGAGCGTGTAGCCGATGAGGCGGGGAGGATTGTTGTTCGAATAGTCGTAGTTCGGCTGAAGGGACAGCGTCGTCGTCTGGATGTCCTTGTCGGCGATGCCGAGCGCCTTGAGGGCCGCGAGCATCCGGTTCATCGATTCGGCGGCCGCTTCGCGCGCCGCCCTGACGGTCGGCTTCGAGACGCTGACGCCGAGCCGAAGGTCCGCGATATCCGGGCTGACGACGATCCTGCCGGTCCCGCTGACGGAGATCGTGTGCTCCGGCGGAGTCGCCGGATCCGCGGCGAGGACCGAGTGCGACGCGAGGAGTGGGCCTGCGAGCGCTGCCGCGAGGGCACCGATGGCGATGCCGCCGGCGATCCAGCGGGCCCGCGAGTCGGGGAGGGTGAGGGTGACGGTCTTCGGGGGCATCGGACGCTCCGTGGCTGTCAGCGGGGTGGCCGGGTGGCCGTGGTAGCGCCGAGACGCCGACCTCCCCGATTCGGTTTCGCCGCGGGTGCGCGGCGGCTCATCGCTCTCCGCCGGTGCCGGGGGAGCGCGCGCCTCGCGCCGGCGGGCGACCGCCCCGTCAGTCCCGGACGAGGTCCTGGTAGTCCGGGTGGCGCTCGATGAACGCGGCGACGAACGGGCAGCGTGGGGTCACCCGAAGTCCGGGGCCGCGAACGTCGTCGAGCGCTGCGGCCACGAGGCGGCTGCCGATCCCGCGCCCCTCGACCTCCGGCTCGACCTCGGTGTGCAGAAACACCACCCGGTCCTCTGTGAGCCGGTATGTGCTGAACCCCACGACGCGACCGCCTTCGGTGGCCTCGAACCGGCGTGCCGCGGGGTTGTCGGCGACGCGGACGTCGTCGGGGCTCGTGTCGGCGCTCGGTCCGCCTGTCATTGCCGGATCGTACGTCCGACGCGCGGCAGGGGCGGAGGTGGCCCGATCGTCCCGTTGACGGCCCGCGGCGCGCCGCCACGATCGGCGCATGCGACTTCTCCGCCGGCCGCCGAACGCCCTCCTGATGGCCGTGCTTGTCGGTGCGCTGCCGCTCGCCGTGCTCGTTCTGCTCTTCGGTGGGGGCCAGTTCAATCCGGACTGCCATTTCGCTCAGGGCATCGGCGTCGTGGGTGCGCCGCCGGCGGCGCCGGTCCCCGAGGGCTGTGCGCTGAAGCTCGCGGGGGCGGTCCCCGTCATCGGGACGGACACCGGAGCCGCCGTCGTGCTGATGGTTCTCGTCGTTGGCTGGGTGGCCGCCGCGGCACGTCTCCTTGCCGCTTCGCGGCGGCGGCCTGGCGCGCTGGCCGAGGTCGTCGTCG
>DASWSI010000337.1:0-3176 GCA_036402715.1 Candidatus Limnocylindrales bacterium | reverse complement strand
GACGGCCGGATCCCGACGGCGTACACGAGCCCCGGCAGGACCGCGAGCAGCACGAGGCCCGCGACGGCGACGGGTGGCGGCAGGAAGCCGATCACCGCGAGCCAGAACAGCACCCCGCTCCCGGTGAGGTAGGCGAGCGCGACGACCCGCTCGACGACGATCACGGCGCCGCCCGTCGTGTAGTCGACGCCGAACCGCGCCCGCAGCAGCCAGAGCCGGAGGATCTCGCCACTCGACCCGGGCGTGACGTTGTTGATCGTGTTGGCGAGGGCCGTCATCGGGATCAGCGGCGCGATCGCGACCGGCCGGCCGGCCTGGCGAAGCAGCGCCGCGGACCGCGTGCCCCAGAGCACGAGGACGACGCCGGACAGCGCGAGGGCAGCGACAAGCGGCGCTATCGCGACGTGGCCGAGGAGATCGCGCGCCTCCCAGACGCGCGACCGCCACGCGACGAGGGCAAGGAGAACGAGGGAGATCGGCGCCCACACGATCGGGCGGCGGAGCCAGCGGGCGGCGCGCATCGAGCCGATGGTAGACGGCTACGTCGCGCGTTCGAGGACGACCGCGTCCGGCGTCTCGCGGACGACGCGCCAGCCGGAGATCGCGGGCGCGGGCACGAAGCCGCGGACCGACTGGATCGTCACCGTGGCATTCGTGCTCACGACGAGCGTGTCGCCGGCGCCCAGCGCGATTGACGCGGAGACGACCGTCGACAGCCCTCCGGCGAGACGCGCGGAGACGCTACCGAGGTGCTGCACGGTCCCGTTCGCGCGGGCGGCGAGGAGTGACAGCACGGGCGCGGCCGCCCCGCTCGGCAAGGCGAGGCCCCGGTCAACGAGCCGGATCTCGAGGTCAATGGGGCCGGTGGCGGTGAAGGGAATCTGGACCCGCGATCCGGCCGATAGCTCCAGGCCGTCCCAGCCGTTTCCCTCGACGACCTTCACGCCGGTCGGTGGCGCAAGCAGGGCGGTCGACACGTCGACCACCCCCCATCGACCGTCGCGACGAGCGATGACGATCGTGCGCGCGCCATACGCGTCCGCGACCGCCGCGAGCGCCCCCGGAGCGCCGGAGAACGCCCGAGCCAGGTCGCTTCGGCGCTCTGCTTGCGATCGCCCCGTGAAGACGGCAGGGTCGTAGGCGAGCTTCGCAAAGCCGGCGGGCACCAGCCCGACGACGTGATCGCCGGACAGATACCAGGCGAGGGATGACCAGTCCTCGTACGTCAGGACGACGCGCGGCGCGCCACGGTCGCCGAGGAGCGCCCCGAAATCCGGGACGTGGTCCGCCGCGAGGTCGAGGACCGAGTACGTCGGCTGCGTCCACGTCGAGCGGAGCAGTGACATCGTCGCGAGCGTCGTCGGGACGCACGCGAGCACGACCGCGACCGCGATGACCGGGCCGACGAGTCGCGGCCGGTGCCACCTTCGAGCGACGAATGCCTCGACGGTCGCCGTCAACCCGATCGCCGCGAGAATCGCCAGCGGTTGGCTCGCGAGCAGCCACAGGCGCTGCGGCCGGAGCGCGTCCTCGAGCGGCCAGTCCGGTGAATAGAGGATCCCGAGGACGAACGCGAGCGCCCACCAGGTCGTGATCAGCAGCATGCCCTCGACCGGGTCCGGCCGCCATCGGCGTGCGACCTCCGTGCCCGCACCGCCGGCAACGGCGTTCGGGCGGTGCAGGAGCAGCGCGACTCCGGCGCCGATGAGCCCGAACGGCAGGAACAGGCCGAACTCGCGCGGGTAGCTCCAGAAGCCGAATCGGGCGGCCGCGAGCGTGTCGGACGAGTCGATGGCGACGCCGCCGTTGCGGCGGATCGCATCGAGCTCGGAGATGAGCCACGGCGCCGCGATGAGCGCCGCGACGCCGCCGCAGACGAGGACGGCGGCGGTCGCCGGCAGGCGTCGCGCGGGGTCCCGAAGCCCGATCGCGACCGCGGTCACGACGAGCGCGATGGGCAGCGGCAGGAGGAGCTGTGGCTGGATGAATGCCGCGACGCCGAACAGCAGTCCGGCGAGGATCGACCACTTGAGGACGGACCCCGAGCGGCCGCGAGGCTCGACGGCGCGGAGGAACGCGAGCACCGCGAACGGCAGGATCCCGAAGACGAGGTCGCGCGGAAAGAGCGGATACGCCTCCTGTCCGGACAGGAAGAGGCTGTTCACCCAGGTGCGCCCCGCGCGCAGGTCGAGAGCGCCACCGAAGACCGTCAGGACGGTCGCCAGCAGCGCGACCCACGGCCGCCCGGTGACCCGCCGCGCGAGCAGGAACGTCCCCACCGGGAGGACCGGCAGCCAGACGAGCGTCAGGAGCTGATCCGCGCGCACGGCGTCGAGGCCGCTGATCGCCATCGTCGCTGCGAGCAGCAGGTGGAAACCCGGCGGGTAGTACGTCGGCAGGCCGGGGTACGGTCCGCCCGGCCGCAGCTCCCCGCGAAGGATCTCGTGGGCAAGCGCCTGGTGGTAGAGGAGGTCGCCACCGAACCACGGCGTGCCGACGACGCGGAAGCCGTGGACGACCTCCGTGATGACGAGGACGGCGAGGAGCCCGACCGTGATGGGGGCAAGGCCCCGAAGCCGGTGCTCTACACTCGAAAGCGACCCGAGCTCTCGCCGCGAGGTTCGCTCGGCCCCATCGACGCCGGCCGTCACGCCCGCGACCCGAGGACCATCCGACCACCCGTGAACCCGATGGCATCGCTGCTCGCGGTCTTCCAGGCGGCGGTCGCCATCGGGCTGCTCTTCGTCGTTCCGGGCATCACCCTCGGGCCGGTCCTGGCTCCCGGCGCGTCGACCCCGCTGGCGCGGATCGGGCGAGCGGTGGGCGTCAGTCTACTGACCGCCGGAGCCGCATGCACCGTCGCGGCTCGCCTCGGACTGCTTCGGCCGACCGTCGTCATCGCCGTGATTCTCGGACTGACGATCCTGCCGCTCCACTCGCACCTGCCGCGGCTGCCGCGTCGGTCGAACCGGCGAGTCCGGCGCTGGTGGCTTGGCGCGGCAGCGGGCTGCGTGCTCGTCGCGGTGCTCGTCGTCGCGCCGTCGGTCGTCCGTGTCGGCCCCAACCTGCTGCCGTACACATCGACCGTCTGGTACTACGCGAACCTCGCCCGCGTCGTCGCCGCCACCGGCGGCATCCCCGCGGACCTCCCGGAGTGGGGTGGCCTCCGGCCGTTC
>DASWSI010000336.1:0-6693 GCA_036402715.1 Candidatus Limnocylindrales bacterium | reverse complement strand
CCGGCCGTCCCGAGCGACCCAACCGCCACGGAGCCACTCGCCAAAGCGCTCCAGGCGTCGCTCGACCGGCTTCGGCGCCACGCCGGCATCCCCGGCGTCTCGGCGACGATCGTCTTCGCCGACGGTTCCCGGTGGACCGGCGTCAGCGGCCTGGCGGACGTGGCGGCCGGCCGGAAAGTCACGCCGGACACGGCGTTCGCGGTCGGCAGCATCAGCAAGACGTTCCTCGCGACGCTGATCCTCGCGCTTGCCGCGGAGGGACGGATCGACCTCGACGCGAGCGTCCGGACGTACCTCCCGGCGATGCGCTTCAGCCGCGCGATCACGGTCCGCCAGCTCCTCGACCATACGAGCGGCCTCGCCGACTTCTTCTTCGGGCGGAAGGTCGACGCCGCGTTGCTCGCGGATCGTTCGGCGACCTGGACGCCGGCTCGAACGCTCACCTTCGTCGGCAAGCCGTATTTCGCGCCGGGAACCGGCTGGCACTACTCGAACACGAACTACCTCGTCCTCGGGCTCCTGGCCGAGCACGTGGGCGGGGTGAGCCTCGCGACGCAGTACCGGGCCCGGTTCTTCGATCCGCTCAAGCTGTCCGAAGCGTTCTACGAGGTCGCCGAGCGGCCGCACGGCCCGCTTGCCCACGGCTACCGGTTCACCGGCAAGAAGGCGACCCTGCCACCGATCGACCTCTCGGAGCCGAGCGGCATCGCCCCGTTCCGCTCCGTCGTCACGGCCGCCGGCGGGGCGGGATCGATCGCGGCCAGCTCGCGCGACATCGCGGCCTGGGCGCGGGCGCTCTACGGCGGGGAGGTGCTCGACCCCCCGACCCTCGCGACGATGTTCGCCGGCGTCGGCGCGACGGCGCGGTACCACCCGAAGACGCCGTATGGCCTCGGGGTCCAGGCGCCACTCGTCAACGGCTACCGCACCTACGGGCACAGCGGCCGTCTCCTCGGCTTCCAGTCCGTCGTCCGCTACCTGCCCGACCAGGGGCTCACGGTTGCCGTGCTGACGAACCAGAGCCGCTCCGATCCCGGGATCATCGCCCGCGAGCTGCTCCGGATCGCGCTGCCGCCGGCCGGCTCGTGCGACGCGTGCCCGCCGGCCCCGTGAGCGACGATGCCACCGAAACGGCGATCACCGTCCGGGAGCTGAGGCCCGGCGACGTGCCGGATGTCGCGAGGGCGATCGTCGACAGCTCGGTCCACCACGTGGGCCTCGAGCCCGAACGCTACGAGGTCCTCGATCCCGCGACCGTGACCGCACGCTATGCCGCCGGCGCCCAGCATCCCCGCGGCGTGCCCGCGAACGAGCGCGCGTCACTCGTCGCGGAGGTCGACGGCCGCGTCGTCGGGATCCTCGATGTCCACGTCGCGCGACCGGAGGGCGCGCACAAGCCGGAGCGGTACGGCTTCATCGAGGAGCTCGCGGTGGCCGAAGGCGCCCGGAGCCGCGGCGTGGGCGCAGCGCTGCTCCGCGCCGCCGAGGAATGGGCCCGCGAGCACGCCTGCGCCTACACCGCGCTCGACTACAACGCGCGGAACGACCGCGCCGCGCGGTTCTATCGGGAGCGGATGGGGTACCGGCCGGCAGGGATGATCGTCATCAAGGACCTCCGCGAGCAGCCGGGCGGCTGATTCGGCGGCGCGTCGCGATCTCGGGCGTCGCGGTTCGGCGCCCCGGCGCGCGCCCGAGCCGCGGCGTGCCGGACGTGGCACGAGGTGGCTCGACGTGGCACCGCAGCGCCACGAGGTTGCAACCGGCGCGGCCCCACGCGCGGCGCGCCCGGTGAGCGCAAACCGGCACCGTTCGCGACATGACGGTCTGGATCGGCACATCGGGCTGGCAGTACCGCGACTGGCGTGAGCGGTTCTATCCGCCGGGGATCCCGATGGGCCGGTGGCTCGAGAGCTATGCGGCGCGGTTCGCGACCGTCGAGTCGAACAACGCCTTCTACCACCTGCCGCAGCGCAGCGTGTTCGAGGCCTGGGCGGACCGGACGCCGGACGACTTCGTCATGGCGGTCAAGGTCAGCCGCTATCTCACCCACATCCGCCGACTCCGCGACCCGGCCGAGCCCGTCGGGCGGTTCGTCGAACGGACGGCCGGACTCGGGCGGAAGCTCGGTCCGGTGCTCCTCCAGCTCCCGCCGCAGCTCAAGTGCGATGCCGGGCTTCTCGCGGCCGCGCTCGACGAGTTCCCGCCGGAGCTCCGGGTCGCGGTCGAGTTCCGCCACCCGACCTGGTTCGTCGACGAGATCCGGGCACTCCTGACCGAGCGCCGCGCCGCGCTCTGCATGGCCGACCGCCGAAAGCCGCTCACGCCCCTCTGGCGGACGACCGACTGGACATATCTCCGCTTCCACGAGGGCCGCTCCGCGCCCGCTCCGTGCTACGGACGTGCCGCGCTCGCGGCGTGGGCGAAGCGGCTCGCCGAAGGGTGGGCGCCGGACGAGGACTGCTGGGTCTACTTCAACAACGATCCCCGTGGCTGCGCTCCCCGGGACGCCGCACGCTTCGCTCGTGCCGTCGCCCGCGAGCGGCTCCGGCCCACGAGGACCCCGAGCGTTCGCAGCGTTCGCGCGGGCTGACCTTCGGTTCGGGCGCCGGTACGAAGGTCAGCCTTCCCGGGTACCGAACGATGCTGGCACTGGCGCCGCCGGAGGCCGATGCTGGCGTTCCTGTTTCGGGGGCACCGAACATGCCGATCCATATCGAGGCGTATACGGTCGGGGGGATCGTCGCCGGCGAGCTGTCACCGCCCGGGCACCTCAAGGAGTTTCTCGAGGCCGGGACCGAGCTCGTCGTCGAGGACGCGACGTGGACGCCGTTCGACGGCTCGGATCCCGCCACGGGCACCGAACGCACCGTCGACATCGACGACCTCGTCCTCGCCGCCGGCGACGAGGAGACGCCCGGTCCGGTCCATGCCGCTTGGCACGGGCTTCGCCTCGAGGCCGGCCCGTACCTCATCGAGGGGGAGCTGCCCACGCTGCCGGGCTTCGATCCTGGTCGCGCCCTGACGCGCCCGACGGGCACGTTCGTCGTCCTCCGCGAGGTTCGCGTCTCGCTCCTGGGCAGCCGCGAGTCCGGGGAGAACGTGCATCCCGTCGCCCTCGTGAACCGCTACTCCGTGGACAAGGTCGAAGCCGGGCTGATGCTCGGGTTCTTCTTCCCGGGAGCGCATGTCGACTCGACTCCGGCCGAGGCCGCGGCGGCATCGATCGCGCCGCCGCCCGACGCCGCGGACGCGCCTCCCGAGGCCGATGAGCCGGCGCCGGCGGCCGCGCAGAGCGCAGTGTCCGTCGCCGCGGCTGCTCCCGGCGATCGATACGCGATGACGCCGCGCAAGGCGGTCCGCGCCGCCGGTGGCTGAGGGATCGCACGCCGCTCCGCGGCGGTGAGCGTCAGCGGCGAGTAGCCGCTCCGGTCCGCCGGACGACCTTTCGGTGCGGATGGGCGTCCCGATCGGGCTGACGACCGTGGCCGATCGGCCGCGGCTCGGCATTCCGGTCCGGGACGAAGCCCTCTTCGACCGTCCAGGGGATCGCCCGCTTGAGGAGACGCTGAACGCCGCGGAGAAGGTCGACCTCGTCGATCGAGACGAGGCTGATCGCGTCGCCGGACAGTCCTGCCCGCCCCGTCCGCCCGATTCGGTGGATGTAGTCCTGCGGGTTCCACGGCAGCTCGAAGTTGACGACGTGGGGCAGTTCCTCGATGTCGAGCCCGCGGGCGGCAACGTCCGTCGCGACGAGCACCCGGATCGAGCCGTTCTTGAAGCCCTCGAGTGCGCGGGTCCGCTCGGGCTGTGACCGGTCCGAGTGGATGGCCACGGCCTCGAGCCCCTCGCGGTCGAGCACGGACGCGAGCCGGGATGCCGCGAGCTTCGTCCGCGTGAAGACCAGGACCTGGCGGAGGTCCTCCTTCCGGATCAGGTGCGCGAGCAGCCGTTCCTTGCGGTCCCGATCGACGGGATAGACGAGCTGCCGGACGCCCTCCGCGGCCGTGTTCCGCGGCGCGACCTCGACGGTCGCCGGGTTGGTCAGGATGGTCGACGAAAGCCGCCGGATGTCCTCCGAGAACGTGGCCGAGAACATGAGGTTCTGGCGCTTCGCGGGGAGGAGCTCGATGATCCGGCGGATGTCCGGCAGGAAGCCCATGTCGAGCATCCGGTCCGCCTCGTCGAGGACAAGGATCTCGACCTGTCCGAGGTTGACGGTGCGCTGCCCCACGTGGTCGAGGAGGCGCCCGGGCGTCGCGACGAGGATCTCGACGCCGCCGCGGAGGACCTTGATCTGGGGCTCGATCGGGATTCCGCCGTACACGACCGCCGGCCGCAGCGGGACCGTCCGGCCGTACGTTCGGACGCTCTCGTCCACCTGCATCGCGAGCTCGCGGGTCGGGACGAGGATCAGCGCACGGACCGGATGGCGGGCCGGCGAGAAGCTCGTGTTGGCGTGGGCCCGCAGGCGGTCGAGGATCGGCAGTACGAACGCCGCCGTCTTGCCGGTTCCTGTCTGCGCCGCGGCGAGGACGTCGCGGCCCGCGAGCACGAGTGGGATCGCCTCGGCCTGGACGGGGGTGGGCTGGTCGTAGCGCTCCTCGGCGACAGTCCTGAGGAGGTCGGCCGACAGGCCGAGAGTCTCGAAGGTCAAACGTTCTCCATGCGGCCGGGCGGCGACACGAGCCGCGCTACAGCCCGCGGCAGCATACCGAATCGCGGCCGATCGCTCCTGCGGCGCGCCCGGACGACCCGGACCGGTGCGCCGTGGCACTGACCGGATGATACGGGCCTGCAACGAACGAACGGCCCGCGGTCACTTGTTTGCACCGCCTGCCATACTTCAGCCCGGCCCCCAGGCCGGGACCCACGCAGATAGGTTCGACAACAGAAGACCGCCGCCCCCACGGCAGGACCCTGTCGACCACGCCGGGTGACCTTCACTCGACGGCCCGGATCGGCTCACCCGATCCACTCCGCGACTCTCGTTGAGCGGTGTTCACCGTTCCGGATGAGGCCGCGCTCGCACTCCCTGACCTGCCGCGGCGGCCCCAGTCCTACCGTCGTCGCGCGCTCACCGCGACGTCCGGCAGTGAGGAGGCACGAGATTTGTCGCTGATCAACCCGAAGGCACCACGAGCGTCGCACCGCCGTTCAATCAAGCTCGGCGTCGTCGTCGCGCTCGCAGCCGCATTCGCCCTCGGCGGGCTTGCCACGAGCCCCGCATCGGCACAGGCGGCCGGCAAGAAGGTCGTGATCGTCGTCGGCCCGGCCGGCGCGAGCACCGCGAACTACATCTACAACGCGAAGAAGTACGCGGCCCAGGCGCGGTCCTATGGCGCCGTCGTGTACGAGATCTACAGCCCGAATGCCACGTGGGCCAAGGTGAAGTCCGTCGCCCAGGGCGCGAATCTCTTCATCTACCTCGGCCACGGCAATGGCTGGCCGAGCCCGTACGCGCCGTTCCAGACGCTCACCAAGGACGGCCTCGGGCTCAACTCGACAGCCGGGAACGGCAACTACAACGTCAAGTACTGGGGCGAGTCGTACGTCGACACGTACATCCATTTGGCGCCGTACGCGGTCGTCGTCTTCAACCGACTCTGCTACGCCTCCGGCGACTCGGAGTGGGGCGCCGCGAACCCGACCAAGTCGACCGCGATCGCGCGGGTCGACAACTACGCGAACGGGTTCCTCCGCGCCAACGCCAAGGCCGTGTTCGCGGAGGGCGTCTCGAGCATCTCCTACGTGATCTCGGGGCTGTTCACGACGAACCGGACGATGAGCCAGATCTTCTGGAGCGCCGCGAGCGCGACGAAGACGTACTCGTTCACGTTCACGACGACGCGCTATCCCGGCGCGGCCGCGGTCATGGACCCCTCGTCGCCCGGGCGCTACTACCGCTCGCTCGTCGGCGTCATGGCGCTGACCGCGACCAAGTGGCGAACCGGCTAGACCGAACCCGCCGCGTGGTCCCCGAACGAGGCCCGGCCGATGCCGGGCCTCATCGATTCCGGGGTCGGGGCGCGGCCGGCACGCTGCGCCGGCCGCGAGCGCGCCACGACGAGTCGCACCCGTGACCGGAACGCGGAGAAGCCCCGGCGAACCGGGGCTTCTGCCACATAGAGGGTCGGAGGCCCCCGTTCGGGGGCCACGGAAGCTCAGACGAACGCGGCGTGCGCCACGATGCCGAGCAGCGCGAGGATCAACACGACGAACAGCAGGTACGAGGGGAAGACGCCGATCGCGTCGACCTGCAGGTAGCGGGACTGCGCGGACATCACGCGTCTCCTTTCGAGGTCCTGTTGGCCGGGGCGTTGGTCGCCGCCGTTGAGGAAGACAGTAGGTCGGCGACACCGCGCGCTGACCGGACGCGGGTCCTCGACTGGCGCCTACGAACGACCTGCCCCGGGATGGACGAATGACGGGGGCGCGGGCGCGGACGGGGGTCCTTTCCGGCGGCCGGCCTGGTATTACAAAGTGATCGTTCACCTTGACAAAAGGAAAAGCCTCTTGCTATAACGTGCACAACGAACGAACGTCACGAAGGACTACCACCGGAATGCCGCACGACGTCATCTCGACCTGTCCCGTCTGCTCGAGCGAGTTGGCGGTCACGCGCCTGAACTGCAGAAGCTGCGGAACGGCGATCGAAGGCGACTTCAGCGTCGGGCGGTTCGGTCGCCTCAATCG
>DASWSI010000335.1:0-4204 GCA_036402715.1 Candidatus Limnocylindrales bacterium | reverse complement strand
AGACCCGCCCGCCCGCTTCGACGTGGCGTCGAAGCGCCGGCGAGCGGCCGTCGGTCAGGGTGAAGAACGCGACCCTCGCGCGGACGCGCCGGGCGGTCGCGGCAACGAACGGATCGTCGGCATTCAGGACGACCCAGCCATCGGGCTTCGTGATCCGGCAGATCGTCGCCTTGACCTCGGCGAGCTCGGGGAGCGTGTGGATCCCCTGGAGGTCCAGGTGGTCGGACGAGACGTTCGTGAGGACGCTCGCGTCGTTCGACTCGTAGCCGACGCCGCGGAGGACGACGCCACCACGCGCCGTCTCGAGGACGGCGATGTCGATGTCGCTCCGCTGGAGGATCTGGGCCGCGCCACCGGGCCCGGTCCAGTCGCCCGGGTCGATCATCCGCTCGTCCACGAGGACGCCGTCTGACGTGGTCGTGCCCACTCGCCGGCCGCTGAGCAGCAGGATGTGGGTGATGAGCCGGGTGACCGTGCTCTTGCCGTTCGTGCCGCTGATCGAGACGATCGGGATGCGGCGGTCCGCGTCACGGATCCAGCCGGGCGGCGACGTGCCCGCGTCCGCGACCCGCGACGTCCACCGCTCGACGAGCCGCGTCTGCGCGCCGGTGAGACGCGCCTTCCGCGCCGCGGACACGTTCCTCGAAGCGAGCGCGAGTGCTGCCTCGGCGATCGTGTGCGCGCGCTCGGCCGCGGTCCACGGCCAGCTCACGATCCAGTGGCCGGGATCCGACGACCTGTGGACCCGGACGCCACCGGCGCCCTCGCCCGCATCGCCGCGGAGCCGGCGGACCCAGACGACGACCGCCGCCACATCGTCCGGCCACTCCTTCGCGGCGACGGACGCACCGAGCCGAACGAGCGCGTGGCGAGGCGGGATCCGGTCGCCGTACCAGGTTCGGCGGCGCCCGACCGCAACCTCGAGCTTCACGGCCGGCTCGAGCCGGTAGACGTTGGGTCCCTCGAGCAGGCGGATCTCGATCAGGCGCACCGTCCGGAGGATAGCAAGCCCGGGCGGCCGGTAGACTCCCCGCGATGGAGACCGCCACCGAACCCGGAACAGGCGTCGAGCCCGCGGAGCTCGACCGGCTCACCTCGCTGGTCGCGGCCGCGGAGCCGTCGTACCTCAAGGACCTCGAGCGGCTCGTCAACACGGACTGCGGCAGCTACACCAAGGCAGGCGTCGACGCGGTCGGGTCGTGGACGGCGGCCTTCCTCGAGCGGATCGGGGCGACGGTCGAGCGGCGCGGCCACGAGACGCTCGGCGAAACGATCGTCGGGACGTGGCAGGGGACGCCGGGAGCCGGCCCGCGGGTTCTCCTGATCGGCCATCTCGACACCGTCTTCGACGAGGGAACGGCGGCGGAGCGACCGTTCCGGATCGATGCGGGACGCGCGTACGGACCGGGCGTCACGGACATGAAGTCGGGGCTGCTGGCCGGGCTGTACGCCATCGCCGCCCTGCGCGACGAGTCCGGTCCCTCGCTGCCGTTCGAGCGGCTCGTCTTCATCGCCAATCCGGACGAGGAGATCGGGTCGCCAACCTCGAGCCCGCACATCCGCGAGTTCGCCGCGCAATCCGATGTCTGCCTCGTCCTCGAGTGTGCCCGCGCCAACGGCGACATCGTCTCGGCGCGGAAGGGCATCCTCGACGCGCGGCTCACCGTGCACGGTCGTGCCGCGCATGCCGGCGTCGAGCCGGAGAAGGGCCGAAACGCGATCCTCGAGGCGGCGCGGCTCGTGCGCGAGCTGCACGCGCTCAACGGCCGGTGGCCCGGCGTCACCGTCAACGTTGGGGTCATCGACGGCGGGACGCGCCCGAACGTCGTCCCGGAGCGCTGCTCGCTCGAGGTCGACATCCGCGCCACCGGACGCGAGGCGCTCGAGGCCGTCGAGGCCGCGATCCGTGAGCTTTCGGCCGCGACGCTCGTGCCGGACACGCGGGTCGAGATCGAGGAGATGGGCCGGCACTGGCCGATGGAGAAGCTCGAGCGTTCCGGGCGGCTCGTCGAGGACGCGCAGGCGATCGCAAGGCGGCTCGGGTTCGAGATTCGCGACGCGGCGACCGGCGGCGCGTCGGACGCGAACACGACGTCCGGGATGGGTGTCCCGACCATCGATGGCCTCGGGCCGATCGGCGGCAACGACCACGCGCCCGCGGAGTACCTCGACGTCGATTCGATCGTCCCGCGGACGGTGCTTCTCGCCGGGCTCCTGCTCGCGGTCGCGCGCGATCCGTTGATCGCGTCGTGGCGCGCGACCGGGCAGTGACCACGCGGCGGCTGATCTCGTCGGGCGGCCGCTGGGAAGCATCGGCGGGGTACAGCCGGGCGGTCGTCGTCGGCAATTCGTGCTGGGTCGCCGGGACGACGGACGCGGGCCCCGACGGCGTGTCGCGGCACCCCGGCGATGCCGGTGCGCAGGCGCTGGCGGTCCTTGAGGTGATCCGGCGAGCGCTCGATGAAGCGGGATTCTCGCTCGACGATGTCGTCCGAACGAGGATGTTCGTCACGCGGATCGAGGATGCGAGCGCGGTGACCGCCGCGCACGGCGAGATCTTCGGCGCCATTCGGCCCGCGGCAACCATCGTCGTCGTGTCGGCGTTGCTCGAGCCGTCGATGCTCGTCGAGATCGAGGCGGACGCCGCACGGGGGTAGCGGCGAGACGCCCGCCCATCAGCTACCCGAGCCCTGCTGCCCTCCATAGCGCGACGAGCGCGACAGCGGCGACGAGCCCGACGAGCAGGTTGCGCCGCCAGATCGTCAACCCGAGACAGGCGAGGACCGCGACGACCTCGATCCCGATGTGAAACCCGACCGCGCCACCCGGCTTCACCGCGATCACGTTGACGGCGCCGATGGCGGCGAGCACCGCCGGGCCGACGAGCCGCAGGTAATCGAGCGCGGGGCGGGGTAGTCGCTCGATCCCGGGGGCGAGCATCGGCAGCGCGCGCGACGGATACGTGACCGCGAACATGAGGATGGCGAGGATGACCACGCTCATCGATCGGCCGCCGCGTTGCCCGGTCCCCGCGGTTCCGACGACCCGGGCATCGAATACCTGGCGGCCGACTCCGGCGTCCCGAGCGCCGACGCCGCGTCCGCCGGACGCCGCGGCGTGAGGAGCCCGGCAATGGGGCCGAGGAGCCCGCCGGCGATGATCCCGACGGACGGCGACACCGCGAGCGCGACCGCGACGCCCAGGATCGCGCCGACGATCGCGGCGACGACCTCGCGACGACCCGCGAGGAGTCCAGCGGCAAGCCCGACCATCGCGGCCGGAAAAACGATGTCGAGGCCGAATCGCTCCGGGCTCGGGATCTGGCGGCCGGCGACCGCCCCGGCCATGGTGGCGAGCGTCCACGGGATGAAGTCGCCACCGATCGCGGCGATCCAGTAGCCCCGCTCGTCCGTCCGGCCGATCCTGGTGAAGTGGGCGATCGACAGCGCGAACGCCTCGTCGGTGAGGAGATGCGCCATGACGGCGCGGCGGAAAAGCGGTACCTCGCGGAGCCACGGCGCGAGCGCCGCGGAGTACAGCAGATGCCTCGCGTTCAACAGTGCCGTGAGCAGGACGATCGCGGGCCACGCGAGCCCGCCGAGGATGTAGCCGACGGCCGCGAACTGCGCGGCCCCCGCGAAGACGATCACGCTCATCGCCGCGGCCTCGAGAGGAGAGAACCCGGCGCCGTCCGCCGCAAGGCCAAACACGAAGCCGAAGGCGACGGCAGACGCCGCGATTCCCACGACATCCACGACGAGGCGCCGCCGCGATGCCGCGAGCGACACGGACCCGGGTTCCGTCATCGGGCGCGCGCGACCGTCAGCGGAGGAACGTCTTTGCGCAGCTCCCGTCGCAGACGACGAAGACGGCGTGCTTGTCGCGGGAGTAGCCCGCGGCGTGCAGCAGCCCGGCGCAGCCCTTCGTGGGGCATTTCCAGACCCACCAGCGATCGTTGGCGTCGAGCGGCGTCGTCTCCGACTTGATGGTCGTCGCGAGATCCTCGCGCGCGGCGACGAGCCGGCCGACGATCTCCGTTCGAGCCGCTTCAGTCTCGCTGGTGTAGGGGTAGCTCTGGCCCACGTTGGACGTCACGCGGCGTGGTCCTCCGAAGTTGGAATGCCGGTGGTGGCGTCGTGTGAGCGCAGCTCGCCACCGGCGCGCCGAGTATAGCCAGCGGTCAACGGAGGCCCGTCTCCGCCGT
>DASWSI010000334.1:0-2511 GCA_036402715.1 Candidatus Limnocylindrales bacterium | reverse complement strand
GTGGCGGGCGGCGCGGAGAAGCGCTCGACGGGCGCGGCCTCTGACGGCGGCCGTGGCGCGGGGAGGCGCTCCTCCGGCGGGCGGCGCGGGTCGTCCGTCATCTGGCTCCTCGAAGGCACGTCGCCGCGGCGACGCGTGGGGGGCGGTTCGGCACGACGCTCAGATGCAACCGGTGGGGCTCTTCGGCGGGATCAAGCCCGGCTGGCCGAGCGCGACCGGCAGCGGTCCGAGCGTGATCTTGCCGGTGTCGAGGGTCAGGATGCCGGTCGAGTCGACGGTCGCGGAGAAGCGGTCCATCCCGCGCGGCGCCGGACCGTACTGCGTGCCGGCCGCCTTGATCCCGAGCCGGTCGTAGCGCGACCCGTGGCACGGGCACTCCATCCAGAAGTTCTTCAGGCAGGGGTTCGGCTTGCAGCCAAGGTGCGGGCAGCGCTGGTAGAGCGCCCGGACGTTGAGCGGGTGACCGTCGCCGGTCGTGTCCGTCCCGGGGACGAACTGTGGCCGCGACGGGTCGATCAGGACGATGAAGGCCCGCGCCCGCGAGATGTAGCCGGGGAAGCCTTCCGCGATCGGCAGGCCGCTGTTCTGCGCCTTGACGTCCTCGAGGGTTCCGATCTGGACCTTGCCACCGAACCCGCCCTCGAGGTTCGGCCAGATGAAGCCGATCGTCCCCGCCGTGATCTCGACGAGCCACAAGCCGATTCCGGCGCCCAGCGAGGTGCGCAGCAGCTGGCGTCGCGACACGCCCTGGACCTGCTCCTTGCGGAGGGCCTTGATCGCCTGGCTCGTCAGCGCCTTCGACTTGTTCGCCGGCTCGACGTGGTAATTGCTCATCGCCCTGGTTGCGTTCCTTCAGCGGCGCTCATAGCGCGAAGTGGAGTCCGTTCGTGCTGTTCTCGAAGAACGGCAGATACGGGATGACGAAGCTGTAGCCCGGGCCGCGGAAGAAGATCCCGACGAAGGTGACGATCAGCCCGAGCATGCAGAAGAGCGTGAACAGGACGACGGCGGTCTTCCGCTCGGACGGCCGCGTCGCGAGGATGTTGCCGCGGTCGATGTACGGCACGAGCGCCGCGCCGACGAGGACGAAGGTCGGGACGAGGACGCCCGCGACCGTCGGGTGGAAATAGGCCAGCAGCTCCTGGAGCCCGAGGAAGTACCACGGCGCCTTGGCGACGGCCGGCGTGACGTTGCCGTTGGCGAGGTCCTCGAGCGGCGCATTGATGAAGAGGCCCATGAGGAGCAGGAAGATGCTCATGACCGCGGCCGCGAGGAACTCGATCGAGAGCAGGTGCGGCCAGGTCATGACCGTGTCGTCCGGTTCCTTCTGGACGCGGACGACGGCATCCTGCTTGACGAGCGCGAGGAGCCGGTAAGGCCGCGCCGACATCGGCACCCGCTGCTTGTCGATCTCCGTGCGGCGGGAGGGGTCGACGGGTAGAACGACGCGCCGCTCGGTCGGCGCTTTCGTCGTCGGCTTCTTTGGATCGGTCATCGCCTAAAGCGGCCCACTGATGCCGCCATCCTTCCTGATCCTCCAGAAATGCACGGCGAGGAAGATCGCCGCGGCGAGGGGGAACACCATGATGTGGAGCACATAGAACCGCAGCAGCGTGTTCTGGCCGACCTCCAGACCGCCGAGCAGGATGAGCTTCGTCGGGGTGTTGAACAGCGGCGCGTAGCCGCCCATGTTCGTCCCGATCGTGATCGCCCAGTACGCGATCTGGTCCCACGGCAGCAGGTAGCCCGTGAAGCTCAGCATGATCGTCAGGAACAGCAGGACCACCCCGACGACCCAGTTGAATTCGCGGGGCGGCTTGTACGCCCCGTGGTAGAAGACCCGCATCATGTGGAGGAAGACGAAGAACACCATCAGGTGAGCGGCCCACCGATGGACGTTCCGCGTGATCAGCCCGAAGACGACCTTGCTCTGGATGTCGAGGATATTCGTATACGCCTGGGTCGATGACGGGACGTAGAAGAACATCAGGTAGACGCCGGTGATCGTCAGGACGAGGAACAGGAAGAACGACAGCCCGCCAAGGCAGAACGTGTAGGCGAACTTGACGGCGTGCTGCCGAACCCGGACCGGGTGGATGTGCAGGAACACGTTGTTCATGACCGCGTACGCGCGCGACCGCTCGTCGTTCGGGTACGGGTTTCGGAACAGCGACCGCCACACGGCACTTCGGCGGATCGAGTGATCGACCCGCTCGAGGAAACTCAACGCGGTCCTCCTGCCACGCCGGGCGTTCCGGCGAGCTGCGCATCGCGGTACGACTCCTTGTAGAGCCGCCCGTCAGTCGAGACCTCCTGGAGCTCGAACCGCTCCATCGTAATGGCGTCGAACGGGCATCGCTTGACGCACAGTGCGCAGCGGATGCAGCGCTCCTCGTCGAGGATCATCGCCGCGCCCTGGTTCCAGCCGTAGGCCTCCTCGATCTCGGGCAGGAGGCCCTCCGTCTTCAGCTGGTTGACGTCGACCATGTGGATGACGCCTTCAGGGCAGAC
>DASWSI010000333.1:0-2532 GCA_036402715.1 Candidatus Limnocylindrales bacterium | reverse complement strand
CGACTCGCGGCCTCGGGAACGAAAGCCGGCCCGATCCGCCAGATGTGCTCCGGCGAGCACGCGTCGATCCTTGGGCTCACGGCCCATTCCGGCTGGCCGAAGGATGGCTACTGGCGCGAGGACCATCCGGCGCAGCGAGCGATCGAGGACCTCGTCGATCGGCTGTTCCGGGGCGACGAGCCGCCACTCCGCGTCATCGACGACTGCGGGCTCCCGACCTGGCGTGTCCCGCTCGCGGCGGTCGCGCGCGGGTACGCCTGGCTCGCCCGGCCGGAGCGGCTCCCCGACGAGCTGAGCGACCTTCGCGAGCCGTTTGCACGAGTCCGGGACGCGATGCTGGCGAACCCCGACCGGATCAGCGGCCCGAACCAGCTCGACACGGACCTCACCGCGGCCGACGGCGGGTTCGTCGCCAAGGAGGGCGCAGAGGGGCTCCTCGGGATCGGCTGTGTCGGCGCGGGGCTCGGGGTCGCGCTGACGATCGACGATGGCGACAAGACGCGACGCGCGGCGGCCGTCGTCGCGATCGAGGCACTCGCCCGGCTGGGTGTCCTGGAGGCCGGCCCGGAACGCGACCTCCGTGGCCGCCACTGGCCCACCTTCGAGGATCCCCTCCACCGGACCGTCGCTGAGGCGCGGGCAGCCTTCCACCTGCCGTCCGCCGAGTAGCCTCCTGCAACCCTCGCGCAATCACGGCACGGGAGCGGCGTGGATGATCCGGGTTGGGATGGCCCGATGATCGCGAAGCGTCCCCGGGGCCAGCCGGGGTGACACGAGGAATGGCCGTGGCCGTGCTTCCGCCAAGCTCCCCAGACAATGTCGCCGCGCCCGGGCGCGACCGGCGCTCGAGCCGGGCATCGGACGGGGCCGCTGCGCGCCGTGGCAGCCGCTCCAGCGGCCGCTCCGGCGCAAACCCGGAACGGCGAGCCGCGGCCCCCTACCCCACCCCGCAGCCGACGCTCCAGATTCTCGATGCCCGTGTCATGCGCGGCCCGAGCCGCTGGTCGCGCCGGCCGATGGTCCGGCTGCTCGTCGACCTCGGCGTCCTCGAGGAGCTGCCGTCGGACAGGATCCCGGGCTTCCGGGACCGGCTTCTCGCGGTGCTGCCGGGGCTGCTCGACCACACCTGCTCGTACGGCCGTCGCGGCGGATTCGTCCAGCGCCTCGACGAGGGAACCTGGGCGGGGCACATCGCGGAGCACGTCGCGATCGAGCTGCAGAACCTCGCCGGCAGCCCCGTGACGCGCGGCAAAACCCGCGGCGCCGGTGGTGTCGGTCGATACGACATCCTCTTCGCATACCGGGTGGAATCGGTGGGCCTCGCGGCGGGCCGCGCGGCGGTTGCGATCGTCAATGGCCTCGTCGCACCGGATGCGCCCGGCGCCCCCGAGGTTGACGTCGCGGCAGTCGTGGACGGCCTCCGCGCGCTCGCGGACCGGGACGGGCTTGGACCATCGACGCAGGCGCTCGTCGATGAGGCCACGCGGCGCGACATCCCGGTGCTGCGGCTGGACGACCGCAACCTCGTCCAGCTCGGCTGGGGCCGCCGGGCGCACCGCATCCGGGCCACGATCACGGACGAGACGAATGCCATCGCCACGGACCTTGCCCGCGACAAGGACGAGACGAGCCGGATCCTCGAGCGTTCGGGGCTGCCCGTTCCGGCATCGCGGATCGCGGCGACCCCCGAGGAGGCGATCGCCGCCGCGCGGCGCATCGGCTATCCGGTCGTCGTCAAGCCGGCGGACGGGAATCACGGCCGAGCGGTGGCACTTGGGCTGACCTCCGATGCCGCCGTTCAGCAGGCATTCATCGCCGCGGTCGCCGCGAGCCGCCGGAGTGACGCGATCGTCGAGCGGCACGTGGTTGGTCGCGACCACCGGCTCCTCGTCGTCGGCGGCCGGCTCGTCGCCTGCGCGGAACGCGTACCGGCACAAATCGTCGGGGACGGGCGGGCGACGGTTCGCGAGCTGGTCGATGCGGTCAATCGCGACCCGCGCCGCGGTGACGGCCATGCGAGGCAGCTGACGAAGCTCCGGCTCGACGATGCCGCACTCGCCACGCTCGCGGCGCAGGAGCTCGTGCCGGACGATGTCCCGGCCGCGGGGCGGGTGGTGCTCCTCACCCTCACGCCGAACCTTTCGACGGGCGGCACGAGCATCGATCGGACCGCCGACGTGCACCCCGACGTCGCGCGAGTCGTGGAGATGGCGTCGCGCCTCGTCGGCCTCGACGTTGCGGGCGTCGACGTCGTCACGAGCGACATCTCGCGGCCGCTTCGGGAAACCGGCGGCGCGATCGTCGAGATCAACGCTGCGCCCGGGTTCCGAATGCACACCCACCCCGCGGTCGGACGCTCCCGTAACGTCGCCGCGGCGGTCGTCGACCACCTCTTTCCCGAGGGCTCGACGGGACGGATCCCGATCGCTGCCATCACGGGGACGAACGGCAAGACGACGACGACCCGCATGGTCGCTCACCTGCTCCGCATGGGGGGCGGGGTCGTCGGGTGCACGACGACGGACGGCATCG
>DASWSI010000332.1:0-1704 GCA_036402715.1 Candidatus Limnocylindrales bacterium | reverse complement strand
CGCAGGGGACGCGGCACGTGTTTCGTCGGCTGCAGCTCTTCGTCATCGGTGCCGTCCTGCTCATCGCCGCGTTCTCGACCGGCCTCCCGTTCCTCTTCTATCTCGTCTATCTCGCGATCCTCGTGGTCGGCGGCTCGTACGTGCTCACCCGGCTCGGGCTGTCGGACCTCGAGGCGGGCTACGCGGTGAGCCAGCTCCACGGCCACGTCGGCGACCCGCTCAAGGTCACGTACACGCTTCGGAACACGAGCCGGATCCCGAAGTTCTGGCTCGAGGTCCACAACCCCACCAGCCTGCCGGGTGGGCTGCCGGGACGGGCGATCACCCTGGGCGGCCGGTCCGAGCGCTCGTGGCTCATCCGCGCCCCGCTCGTGCGTCGTGGCCACTTCCGCGTCGACCCGCTCCAGATCCAGACCGGCGACCCGTTCGGGTTCTTCGAGGCGTCGGCGTCGGTTGGGCAGGGCGTGACCGTCGTGGTCTATCCGCGGATCGAGCGGCTGCCGCTGTGGCGGATCCCGGCGGCGAGCATCGAAGGCAGCCACTCATCGCCGGAACGGACGCTCCAGACGACGGCGCTCGCGACGACGGTTCGGCCCTGGGCACCCGGTGACAGCTTCAACCGGATCCACTGGAAGGCGACCGCGCGCCACAACGAGATCCAGGTCAAGGAGTTCGACCTCGAGACGACGGCCGACGCGTGGATCGTCCTCGACCTCGAGCGAAGTGCCCAGGGTGGCCGCGGTGACGAGTCGACCATCGAGGCCGCCGTCCGCGCCGCCGCCGCCATCGCGGACAAGGCGCTGATGGAGAACCGCTCCGTCGGCATGACCGTCAACGCCCACCGGATGGCGATCGTTCCCGCCGACCGCGGGGCGCGACAGCACCTGAAGATCATGCAGCTGCTCGCGGCCGTCGAAGGCGATGGCACGACGCCGCTCGTCGAGGTTCTTGTCGCGACCGCGGGCCGGCTTCGCCGCGGGATGACGGCGATCGTCATCACGCCGTCCCTCGACACCGGCTGGGTGCGGCCGCTCGCAACCCTCCGCTCGCGCGGCGTCGGGTCCGTCGCCGTGACGCTCGACGCCCACGCGTACGACCGCCTCGCCCAGGCCGACGAGCGGCGATCTGCCGGGCTCGAGCAACTCGATGACGACCAGCCTGACGACGTCGCGCGCGCGAAGCGCGTCCGCGCGTTGCGGCACGCGCTCGCGGAATACGAGCTCCACACCTATTCGATCACACCGGGTCGCCCGCTCGGGGAGGTTCTCGTCTGATGTCGGCAGTACCCGCGGACGTCGCTCCCGGTCCGATCCTCCCTGCGTGGGTGCGGCGGTTCGCCGTCGCCCCGGCCGAAGGCTGGCTGACGCTGATCCTCGTCATCGTGATGGCGACCACCGTGGCCTGGTCGATCGACGACGCGGGCTGGGTCCTCGGCAACGCGACGTACGGTGACTTCTTCGTCTGGGCCGCCGTCTTCTCGTCGCTGATCGCGTTCGTCGGCGCGAAGGCGCACTGGCCACGCTGGGTGACGCACCTCGTCGGCGCTG
Organism: Candidatus Limnocylindrales bacterium; assembly: GCA_036402715.1. Lineage (GTDB taxonomy): Bacteria > Chloroflexota > Limnocylindria > Limnocylindrales > CSP1-4 > JACDAV01. The sequence continues at coordinate 157 of DASWSI010000332.1, read as the reverse complement.
CTGCGGCGGCGCTCATCGTCCCGCTCTACGTCGGGATGGTGCTCCTGCCGAACGGCGGCACGCCGGGCGAGCTGTACCGGGCGACCGCGGTCTCGGTCGTCAACGCCTGGACGGACCTCGCCCTCCTCAATCTCGCGGTCACGAACGAGATCGGGCA
>DASWSI010000331.1:0-2696 GCA_036402715.1 Candidatus Limnocylindrales bacterium | reverse complement strand
TCTTCTTCGCGGTCATCATGCGGCGGGGGCGCGACGAGCAGGTCATCGAGGAAGTCGCCGAGGGTGGCGGCGCAGCGCTCGCCACCCGGGCGAGACCCGCGGCGGAGGTCGCCCCGGACGAGGAGCACGTCCCGCGGTGGCGAAGGCCATCCGTCCAGGCCGCGCGGCAGGGCTCGCGGTTCGGGCCGCCGGTGTCGCGCCCGCCACTTCGGTTCGCCACCCCGCCCCCGGCAGGGGCCGAGCGGGTCGCCGTCCACTACCGGTTCGTCCGCGTCGCCGATGCGCCCGACGACGTTCGCTCGATCGAGGTCGGGCGTCTCGACCGGGGCGACGAGGTCGACGTGCTGGACCGTCAGTCCGGTTTCGCGCTCGTCCGCGCCCCCGACGGCCTCGAGGGCTGGGTTCCGCGAATGACGCTCGGGCAGCGCGAGATCACGTCCGAGTAGGGGAGCCGCGCGCGAGCGGCCGCCTGGGCGCCCCGTTCCTCCCCGCCGTTTGCGAGCGCCGGCGCCGGCTCACGGCTCGTGTCGGCCCCTAGCCGGGACGAATCCCTCGTCGCGCCGCGATCCGGTCGCCGGCCGAATCCCAGCCCGCGTCGATGGGGCGACCCGGCTCGTCGACGTCGATGAGCAGCGGCGCGTGGTCCGACGGCACCGGCTTCCCCTTCCGCGCCTCACGGTCGATCTCGGCGAAGACGACCCTCTCCGCGACGGCCGGGCTGACGAGCAGATGGTCGATCCGCATCCCGAAGTTCTTGTGGAAGTTGCCGGCCCGGTAATCCCACCACGTGAAGCGTCCCGACTCCGTGTGACGTGACCGATATGCGTCGACGAGGCCGCGGTCCACGAGCCGGCGGAACGCAGCGCGCTCGGCCGCGGAGACGTGCGTGCCACCGTGCGCGCCGCGGGCATCCCACACGTCGTCGTCCCCGGGCGCGACGTTGAAGTCGCCACCCACGACGAGCGGCACGGGGAGCGTCACCGCGTCGGCGATCCACCGGTCGAGCCGCTCGTACCAGCGCAGCTTGCCGGCGTAGAACGGCGACCCGACGATCCGTCCGTTCGGGGCGTAGATCGAGACGAACCGGATGCCGGCCGCGACGACGGACAGCATTCGTGCCTCGTCGAGCGGGTCGAAGTCCTCCTCGGCGAGGGCGACGTCCGCTCCGGGCCCGGTGTCGCGAACCGGCCCGTCGCCGAAGTTCGTGACGACATCGCTCGCCACAAGTCCCTTTCGGAGCGCGATGGCGACGCCGTTCCAGCGCCCCTCGCCGTGGTGGACGAGGTCGTAGCCGGCCATCCCGAACGCCATGACGGGTGCCTCGGCGTCGGTCAGCTTCGTCTCCTGGATCATCAGCACGTCCGGCGCCGCGCGATCGAGCCACCACTCGATCTTCTCGAGGCGGGCCTTGAGCGAGTTGACGTTCCAGGTCGCGATCCGCATCGTCGCCCCGGGCTAGTAGCGCCGGCCGCGCTGGCGGGCGAGGTCGAACGTCGCGGTGTCGGCGATCGCCATGACGGCCATCGTCCCTGCCTGAACCGGGTCGGAGACGACGAGGTCGACCGCTTCGGTGATCGAGCCGACCATGTTCAGGGCGATGATCGGGATGCCGTGCTCGCGGATCTCGCGGGCGGCGCGGGTGATGTCACCGCCCATGATCGAGCCGGCGAGGACGAGCAGGCGCGCCCGCGGGAGGTCCGCAACCGCGCGGACGGCCGCCGCGATCGCCTCCTCGCCGACGAGCGGAATCGTGTCGACGCTGATCCGTTCGCCGCGGAGGTTGTGCCGGTCGGCCTCGCTGACGGCGCCGAGCGCGACCTGCGCGACCTGGGCGCCGCCACCGACGACGATGATCCGCTTGCCGAAGACGCGGTCGAGCGACCGCGTCAACCGATGTTCGCGGACGCCGGCGATGCCCCCGACCGCGGCCACCAGGCGCTCCTCGTCGATCCCCTCGACCTCGATCTCGAGCTCGACCCCGGCCACGTCCCCGGTCCCGTTCGAGCTCTCCATCCGGCGGACTGTGCTCACCGTCCGGACGGTGCCGCCCGCTTCTGCGACGGCGTGGCACAGCTCAGGGACGGACGTCGCGACATCGTCGACGATGAGTCGAATCGCGACGCTCGGCGGAACGTCGGCGCGGCGTGCCACGGTGGCGTCTCGTCGTTCGGGTCGACGCCGGTCGGCCGTCAGCGGCCCGCCGTCCGCTCGGCGCGGCCGCGCTGCACGTCCGTGACGGACATCTGGTCGGGCTCCATGCCGGCGAGCGGGTCGTGCTCCTCGAACGCGAGCCCGAGCGCCGCGAACGCGTCGCGCGTGCCGGTCGGGTCGCTCGTCTCGAGCATCAACGCGCCGTCCGTGTCCTCGGCGATCCCGACGATCCCCGCGATGTTGACGGAGCGTTCCGCGAGCGCCGTCGCAAGGCGGGCCAGCGAACCCGGCCGATCGTCGAGCTTGACCGTGAACCAGACCGACACTCCATCACCTCCTCGGGCCGTGATGGTACCTGCCGTGCGCGGCGCGAGCGCTACGCTGCGCCGGTGGCGGAGCAGCCGGTCCAGGTCTTCGGGCTCGAACGCGACAACGCGACGCGGGCCGCGATCCGGTTCTTCAAGGAGCGGCGGATCCCGATCCATCTCGTCGATCTCGGCAAGCGACCGATGGCCGCCGGGGAGCTTCGGCGGTTCGTCGAACGC
>DASWSI010000330.1:0-7783 GCA_036402715.1 Candidatus Limnocylindrales bacterium | reverse complement strand
GGTCATCGGCGTCGAGCCGGAGCTGGCCGCGGACGCGCGCGATTCACTGGCCGCGGGCCGGATCGTCGCGTGGTCCTCGGAGGACGTCAGCCGAACGATCGCCGACGGGACGCGGACCCTCTCCCTGGGCCGCCGGACGTTCGCGCATCTGCACGAGCTCCTCGACGCGGTCGTGACCGTGACCGAGGCGGAGATCGCCGCCGGTGTCCGCCTCGCAGCCGGGGAGAGCCGCCTCGTCGCCGAGCCATCCGGTGCCTTGTCCGTCGCGGCGATGGCGTTTCGTGCTCACGAGGCAGGCCTGGGCGGTCTCGATGGACCGGTGGTCGCGGTCGTCAGCGGCGGCAACGTCGACGCCGAACGCTACCGCGAGTACCTCGACAGCGCGATCCCGCCGCGCGGCTAGCAACCGCGGGGCCCGCGTGGCCGACCACCGCTCTGGCCGCCGGAACGGCTAGCGCCGATCGGCGGCGGCGCGTTCCCCGGCCAACCGATCCGCGAGCGCCGTCTCGCGTTCGCGAATCGCCGCCATCTCGACGTCCGCCCGGCGGTCATCGCGGGCGGTCACGCGTTCCTCGTGCCGCATCCAGGCGATCACGAGCCCGAGGATCGCCGCGAGGAAGCCCAGATCCCCGAACAGCCACATGATCCCGGCGGCGATCTGCTGGTCGATGAGCGGCGACGGCCCCCACGACCGGACGAGCGTCGCGTAGTGGGGATAGAGCGGCTGCGTCGCGTTGAGGATCGCGACCGCGAGGAACGTGTTCTGCGGCATCTGGAGGAACACGTACATGACCCGAACGGGGTGGCTCATGCGCCACGGGCTGGGGTCGAGACCGATCGCCGGCCACCAGAACAGCACGCCGGCGACGAGGTAGGCAACGTGCTCGAGGTCGTGGATGAGCGGATCCTCGAGGGCCCGGTCGAAGAGCGGCGAGAAGTGCGTCCCCCACATGACGGCGGCAAAGAGGAACCACGCGACCACCGGGAACGAGACCGCCCGCACCGCGCGGCTGTGAAGGACCGGCAGGATCCGCCGCTGGCGAGTCGCGGGGCTGGACAGCCGGAGGAGCAGCGTGATCGGGGCCGACAGGACGATGAGCGGCGCCGCGACGAGGGTCAGCAGCAGGTGTTGGACCATGTGGATCGAGAAAAGCGTGGTGTCGTAGCGCTCGATGCCGGAGGCGAGCGCGACCGCGATCGCGGCGAGCGCGCCGTAAAAGGCCGCGCTCCGGGCACGCGGGACGCGGTTCGCGGGATGAGCCGCGTCGACCCGCCGGACCGCCCACCGCCAGAGGAGCGCCGCGGCCAGGAGCGGGATGAGGATCGCGGGCTCGAACGACCAGCCGAGGACGAGCGTGGCCGCGGTCGGCGGACCCTCCGTGACGACCCCGTGCGCGGCCGCGACCGACGGAAACATCGCAGCCAGCCCGGTCACGACAGGGACGACGACGCGCGCGACCGGGTGCCGGACAACCATGCCGCCATTGTCCCGCAACGGGAGCGATGGGCCTTCGGACGCCGCCGTTTCCGGCCCCGTTCGGCACCCGATCCCGCGACGCCCGCGTTCGCGGTGAATCGGTATCATGGGCCGCGGTCCGCCCGAGCGGCGGAGCACGTCAGCCGTTTCCAAGGTGGCCCGCGCCTTCGGGCCCCGGATCCGCCCTGTATCCACGCGAGGACACTGGATGTCGAGCTACCGGAGGACGCGGCCTTCAACCGGCGCGATCGTCGTCGGCGCGGTCCTCCTCGTCCTGCTCGCGCTGATCGCCTTTGCCGCCGTCCGCGGGACGAACCTCGGCAAGGCCGCCAACGACATCATGGGCAGCATGTTCCCGCCGGCCGCGGTGACCGAGCAGGGCCGCCAGATCCGCGGGCTGTACGACGTCGTCTTCCTCATCGCCGCGGTGATCTTCCTGCTCGTCGAGGGCCTGATCATCTGGTCCGTCGTCCGCTACCGTCGGAAGCCCGGTGACAACGTCCTCCCGGCGCAGACGCACGGCAACAACGTCGCCGAGATCACGTGGACGCTCATCCCGACGATCATCGTCGCGTTCCTCTTCTACATCTCATGGCAGACGCTCAACTCCGTGGACGCCGTCTCGACCAAGCCGGACATCCACGTCCGCGCCGTCGCCGGCCAGTTCCAGTGGAGCTTCGTCTACCTCGGTGACGACGGGCAGACGGAGCAGTACACCCAGTTCGTGCCCATCGGCAACGACGGCGGCCTCGTGCTCCCGGTCGGCCGGAACGTCCAGCTGTCGCTCGAAAGCCCGGACGTCATCCACGCCTTCTACGTCCCGCAGTTCCTCTTCAAGCGCGACGTCGTGCCGGGGCAGGTCAACAAGTTCGACTTCACGATCGACCAGAACGATGCCGGTCAGACATTCCGTGGCCAATGCGCGGAGCTGTGCGGAATCGGGCACCGGGCGATGGTCTTCGAGGTCCACGCGATGAGCCAGCAGGACTACGACGCGTGGCTCAAGCAGAAGATCGAATCGGCCAAGCCGACCGCCCGTCCGAGCGGCAGCGGCGTTCCGCCTGCGGCATCGCTGAACCTCGTCGCCCAGGGGATCCAGTTCAAGAGCCAGACGCTCGAGGCGCCGGCGAACAAGCCGTTCGAGATCAAGTTCGACAACCAGGACGCGGGGATCACCCACGACGTCGCGATCCAGGACCCGAAGGGGACGCTCGTCGTCAACGGCGACGACGTCAAGGGCCCGGGCCAGGCGACCTACTCGATCCAGCCGCTCCAGCCCGGCGACTACAAGTTCATCTGCACGTTCCACAGCAACATGACCGGCGTTCTCACGGTCAAGTAAGGGAGTTCGATGGCGACCACCGCGCTGACGCCTGCCGCCGCCGGCTATCGAAGCGGGCTGTACGAGTGGGTGACAACGACCGATCACAAGAAGATCGGGATCCTCTACATCACCAACTCGTTCATCTTCTTCTTCCTCGCCGGCCTGCTGGCCCTCGGTGTCCGGGCGGAGCTCGCACAGCCGGGCCTCCAGTTCGTCCACGACGAGAACACCTACAACCAGCTGTTCACGATGCACGGCACGGCGATGATCTTCCTGTTCATCATCCCGATGCTTGCGGGCTTCGGTAACTACGTCGTCCCGCTCCAGATCGGGGCGCCGGACATGGCGTTCCCGCGGATCAACGCCCTCTCGTTCTGGCTCCTGCCACTCGGCGGCATCCTCATGTTCAGCGGCTTCCTGACGGGAGGCGCCGCGGCCGCCGGATGGACGAGCTACAGCCCGCTCGCGCAGGACCGCCCGCTCGGGATGCAGGGCGCCGGCGAGGACCTCTGGATCGTCGGCCTGCTGCTGATCGGCACGGCGTCGATCCTCGGGGCGATCAACTTCCTCGTCACGATCTTCAAGATGCGCGCGCCCGGGATGACGATGTTCCGGATGCCGATCCTCGTCTGGACGATCCTCGTGACGAGCGTCCTCGTGCTGATGGCGACGCCCGTCTTCACCAGCGCGTTGATCATGCTGTTCATCGATCGCAACTACGGCGGCCACTTCTTCGACCCGGCGACCGGCGGCAACGCGATCCTCTGGCAGAACGTGTTCTGGTTCTACTCGCACCCCGCTGTCTACGTCATGGTCCTGCCGGCGATGGGGATCGTCAGCGAGGTCCTGCCGGTCTTCAGCCGGAAGCCGCTCTTCGGCTACAAGGCGTTCGTCTTCGCCACGGCCGCAATCGGGGCCCTCGGATTCTCCGTCTGGGCCCACCACATGTTCACGACCGGATCGGTCTTCCTGCCGTTCTTCAGCCTGATGACGTTCCTCATCGCGGTCCCGACCGGGGTGAAGTTCTTCAACTGGATCGCGACGATGTGGCGCGGCCAGCTGACCTTCTCGACGCCCCTCCTCTTCGCGCTCGGGTTCCTGACGATGTTCCTCATCGGCGGCATCAACGGCGCGTTCAGCGCCTCGGTGCCGGTCGACTTCGCGCTGCACGACACGTACTGGGTCGTGGCGCATCTCCACTACGTGCTGTTCGGTGGATCGGTCTTCGGTGTCTTCGCCGGCTTCTACTACTGGTTCCCGAAGATGACCGGCCGGATGCTCAGCGAGGGCCTCGGCAAGGCGCAGTTCGTCCTGATGATGATCGGCTTCAACCTGACGTTCTTCCCGATGCACATCCTCGGCCTGTCGGGAATGCCGCGGCGGATCGCGGACTACGCCTCGACGGCTGGCTGGAACGACCTGAACCTCGCGGCGTCGATCGGTGGCTTCCTCATCGCCGCCAGCATGCTGCCGTTCCTCGCCAACGTGTTCGTCTCACTGCGCGGGGGCCGGATCGCCGGCGACGACCCGTGGGAGGCGAATACGCTCGAGTGGGCGACCAGCTCGCCGCCGCCGCCGTACAACTTCGACCACCTCCCGGAGATCCGCTCCGAGCGGCCGCTCTTCGATCTTCGCCACCGGCGGACCCTTCCGGCCGCCGTGCTGCCCGATCCGGGACCCGCACCGATGCCGACCGTGTCGGCGACACCCGCGCCGCGGTCGCGGACGCGAAGGACGAAGCCGTGACCTCCGACAGCCGCGCCCTCGCCGCGACCCGCGAGCACTCGCCGGTCGCCGGCATGGCCCACGACACGCGCGGCGGGATCAGCAACCCGATCCTCGGGATGATCCTGTTCATCACCTCCGAGGTGATGTTCTTCGCCGGCCTGTTCGCTGCCTACTTCAACGTCCGGGCGAACGCCGCGCACTGGCCGCCGACGCAGCCCGAGGGTCTCGCGGAGCACTTCAACCTCCACGCCGAGCCGTTCTTCGCCCTGGGCCTGACGATCATCCTCATCATCAGCTCCGCGACCTGCCAGCTCGGCGTCTCGGCGATCCGGCGGAACGACCGGACCGGCTTCGTCCGGGCGATCTCGATCACGCTGATCCTCGGGATCGTGTTCCTGATCGGGCAGGTCTACGACTACATGACGCTGGGCTTCGGGCTCGGCGACGGCGTGTTCGGGACGACGTTCTACACGCTGACCGGCTTCCACGGTGCCCACGTCTTCGGTGGCGTCATCATGCTGAGCGTGATCCTGTACCGCGGCATGGCCGGCCAGTTCTCGGCGCGTCACCACGACGCGGTCGAGGCGACGTCGATCTACTGGCACTTCGTCGACGTTGTCTGGATCGGCCTCTTCTCGACGCTCTACATCCTGTAGCCGAGGGTTCACGGTGCATCCCATCCGTCACCCGCGATACGCGATCGTCGCCGGCGTCCTCTTCGTGGTGGCCGCGATCGCGTACTGGGTCACGCCGTACCTCGGCCACGGCCACATCGACTACGCCGGGATCACGATGCTCGCGGCGCTCGGGATCGCGATGGGCCTGATGTTCTACGTCCTCATCGCCGGCTCACCGAACGACTGACACCGCGGCCAATGGGAACGCATCGCTCCCCGCGACTTCCCCGTCGATGCACGCGCTGCTTCGCGGCATTCGGCGGCGAGCGGCTGGCCCGACGCAACGCTGACGGCATCGCCGGCCGCGGATCGGCGAGCTGACGGTGCTCGACAAGGTCTGGAGCTCGATCCTCGACTTCACGTCGAAGCTCGTCATCCCCGACTGGGGCGCACTCGTCTCGCTGATTCCCGTCGGCCTTCTCGTCATCGTCGTGCTGTGGCTGCTTCGGACGACGTTCCGCTTCGCGACGGCCGGCCCGCAGCGTCGCGGCAAGCGACGGGTCACGCCGATCGCGCCGGCGGGCATCCACATGCCCGGGCCGTCGTACGCGCCGGTGCTCGCCGCGATCGGCCTGTTCCTCCTCTTCTACGGCCTCGTCTTCGGGGGGATCGCGCTGCCCGCGGGCGTCGTGGCGCTCGTGCTGACGCTTCTCTACTGGGGCCGCGAGGGGTTGCGCGATTTCGACCGCGCGACGGACGTCGCGCCGATGCCGGCCCGTGTCATTGGCCCTCCCCCACCCGGCATCCACCTCCCCGGTCCGTCGTTCCGGCCGATCCTCGCGTCGCTCGCGCTCGCGACCCTCTTCTACGGCCTCGTCTTCGGCGGCTGGCTGCTCGCGGTCGGCGTCATCTTCCTCATCGTCGCGCTGCTCGGCTGGCTGCGCGACGCCCGCGCCGAGTACGTCAAGGTCGTCGACGCCGATGACACGGGCCACCTCGAGAACATCGCGACGCCGCGCTGGCCGAGGCGGCTGCTCACGATCTTCGCCGCCCTGTTCGTGTTCGCCATCATCCTGAATCTCGGGATCCTGCCCCCGAAGAGCTCAACCGCGACGGCCGGTGGGGCGACGGCCTCGGGTGGGCCCGCGGGTTCCGGCGGGCCCGGCGGCAGCGCGGCGACCGGCTCCGGCGGACCGGGCGCGTCCGGTGGCGGCGGAGCGGGCGGCGGTGACGTCTCGATCGTGGCCGAGGGCGTGAAGTTCACGACGACGGACGTCTCGGCGCCGGCCGGCAAGGACTTCACGATCGCGTTCGACAACAAGGACACCGGCACTCCGCACGACGTCGACATCCTCGCTGCGGACGGGTCGAAGGTGTTCAACGGCGACCCCGTGACGGGTCCGAAGCAGCAGATCTACCAGGTCAAGTCGCTTCCCGCTGGGACGTACAAGTTCGAATGCTCCATCCATCCGAGCCTCATGACAGGAACGATCACCGCGAAGTAGCCGGCGCGCGGCCGAGTCGCAGACCGATCCTCCTCGGCGTCGCGATCGCCGCGCTCCTGACCGTTGCCATCGTCGTGGCCGTCGACCTCGGCTTCGGCCGCGGGACGACCGTGACCCTCGGGATCGCGAGGGGCAACCCCGCGCCGGACGTCAGCGGCATGACGCTCGACGGCGCCCCGTTTCGGCTCGCCGACGCGCTCGGCCACCCGGTCATCGTCAACTTCTGGGGACCCTCGTGCATCCCGTGTCGCTCGGAGTTCCCGCTCTTCAAGACCAAAGCCGCGGAGCACGCCGCGGACGGCCTCGAGATCGTTGGCGTGCTGATGGACGACCCGGCCGATCCGGCCCGTGCGTTCGCCCGCGAGTTCGGGGCGACGTGGCCGACAGTCCTCGACCCGGACGGCAAGCTCAAGGCGGCGTACCGCGCCGTCGCCCGCCCGCAGTCCTACTTCATCGACCGCAAGGGGATCCTCCGCGCGATCCAGATCGGTGAGGTCGTGGCGGCGGACTTCGAGCGGCAGTACGCGACGATCCGGTGACGGCCACCGAACCGGCCGTCCGCGTTCGCGACGTCGTCAAGCGGTACGGCGGACGCGACGTGCTCGCGGGCGTGTCCTTCGACGTCGAAGCCGGAGAAGTGTTCGCCCTCCTCGGCCCGAATGGCGCCGGCAAGACGACGACGGTCGAGATCCTCGAAGGCTATAGGCGCCAGGACGCCGGCGAGGTCATGGTGCTCGGCACGGACCCGCGGCGCGGCGGGCCGGCGCTCCGGGCACGCGTCGGGCTGATGCTGCAGGGCGGTGGCGGGATCGACCCGCGCGCTCGCCCGGACGAGATCCTTCGGCTCTACGCCGCGTTCCACGCCGAGCCCCGCGACCCCGGCGACCTGCTCGACCAGGTCGGCCTCCGCGCCGTCGCGAAGACTCGCTATCGCCGGCTCTCCGGCGGCGAGCGCCAGCGACTGGCCCTCGCCCTCGCGCTCGTGGGACGACCTCAGCTCCTCGTGCTCGACGAGCCGACGGCGGGCATGGATCCGGAGGCACGGGCGGCGACGCGGTCGCTCATCCGCGATCTCCGGTCCGACGGCGTCACGATCCTCCTGACGACCCACGACCTGGGCGACGTGGAGCGG
>DASWSI010000329.1:0-19600 GCA_036402715.1 Candidatus Limnocylindrales bacterium | reverse complement strand
CGTTCGAACGTGACGGGGCCGCGATTCGAGACGACGACGAGCCGTCCGCCGGGGCCGAGGAGATCGTCGAGGAGGTCCGCCCGCGTCGGCGCGGCGCGGCGATCGGCGCCGGTCGTCGCTACCCGATCGCCTTCGCGGCCTGCCCGACGATGTCGAGGAGCGGCCCCGGGAAGAGCCCGAGCACGATCGTCAGCGCCGTCGTCACGGCGAGCCCGCCCCAGAGCAGGCGGCTATGGGCGAGCGCCGGCGATTCGCTGACGGGATCCCGCATGTACATGTAGACGATGACCCGGAGGTAGTAGAACGCCGCCGCCGCCGCGTTGAGGACGGCGATGACCGCGAGGATTCCCACGGGCCCGCCGGCCTGCACCGCCGCGAGGATGACGTATGCCTTGGCGAAGAAGCCGGCGGTTGGTGGGATCCCGGTCAGTGACAGCAGGAACAGCGTCATGAGCAATCCGAGCCACGGCTCGCGACGCCCGAGCCCGGCGAACGTCTCGAGGTTGGACGTCACGCCCGCCCGCCGCTGGAGCGCCGCGATGACGGCGAACGCGCCGAGGTTCATGAACGAGTACGCCGCGCCGTAGTAGAGGAGGCCCTGGAGCCCGGTCTGCTGCACCTTCGGGTCCGATGCACCGGCGTACGCCGCGAGGCCGACGAGCATGTAGCCGGTGTGGGCGATCGAGGAGTAGGCGAGCATCCGCTTGACGTTGTTCTGGGTCAGCGCGACGAGGTTTCCGAGGGTCATCGTGATCGCTGCGAGGACGACGACGACGGCGAGCCATTCGGCGCGCAGGGGACCGAGCGCCTCGACGAACAGCCGCAGGATGAGGGCGAACGCGCCGACCTTCGGCCCGACGGAGAGGTAGCCGGTCACCGGGGTCGGCGATCCCTGGTACGCGTCCGGCGTCCAGTAGTGGAATGGCACGGCGGCGATCTTGAACGCCACGCCGGTCGTCATGAATGCCAGGCCCATCGCCAGGCCCGCCGACACCCCGGCCGCGCCATCGCCCCCGCTCGCGAAGTGGGCCGCGACGTCCGCGATCCGGGTCGACCCGGTCAAGCCCCACACGAAGGCGAGCCCGAACAGGAAGATCGCCGAGCTGAACGACCCGAGGAGGAAGTACTTGATCGCGCCCTCGGTCGAGAAGCCGTCCGTCTTGTGGTAGCCCGCGAGCAGGTAGCCCGGCAGGACCATGAGCTCGAGCCCGAGGAAGAGGAGCAGCAGGTCCGTCGACGCCGCGATGAGCATCGCGCCGCTGATCGCGAAGATGAGGACGGTCGCGAACTCGGCGACGGGCAGGTCGCGCGGCTCGAGGTAGTCCGGGGCAAAGGCGATCGTCAGGACCACGATCGAGACGAACAGCAGGTCGAGGAACGTCGTCAGCCGATCGACGGTGTATGCGCCGGCAAACGCGACGCGTGTCTCGCCACCGACGGCGAGGACGAGGATCGCGACGATCGCGAGCCCGATCATCGCCGTCGCGATCGCGGCGTCGCGACGGCGGGGGACGATGAGGTCGACGAGCAGGACCGCGACCGCGGTGAGCACCACGGCGATGAGCGGCAGGACCGCGACGACGTTCGATCCGTTGGCGCCGAAGTTCATCGGCCGTCAGCCGTGCGGACGACGACGCCGCGCCGGGCGGGGCGCGACGGCCGATTCGGGCCACCGAGGATCACCGTCACGAGCCGCGCGACCATGACCAGCGCGATCAGGGCGAGCGCGGCTGCAGGGATGATCGGTGGCAGCGCGATCGGGGCCGCGGGCCGGACGGTCGCGAGGACCGACGTCACGGAGCCGCGGACGAGATCGAGGATGAGCCCCGGAAACACGCCGAACACGACGACGAGGGCCGCGAGCGGGGCGAGCGTCAGGATCTCGATCGGGCGGATGTCGACGAGGTGGTGGCCGAGGCCGGCGAGGAACTCGGACAGGTCGCCGGTCACGAGCCGCTGGAACATCCAGAGCAGGTACGCGGCGGCGAGGATCATGACGAACGTGCTGATCGCCGCGACCGCCGGCTGGAAGATGAACGACCCGACGAGGACGAGGAACTCGCCAACGAAGCCGGACAGGCCGGGCAGCCCGGCGGAGGCGAAGACGAAGAAGCCGAAGATCGCGGCGTAGACCGGCATCGATCCGGCGAGGCCGCCCATCTTTGCGATCGTCCGGTCGTGGGTCCGCTCGTAGATGACGCCGACCAGGAGGAACAGTGCCCCCGTGATGAGGCCGTGGTTGATCATCTGGAGGATGGCGCCCTCGAGCCCCTGCTCGTTGAAGATGAAGATCCCGAGCGTCACGAAGCCCATGTGGCTGACGGAGCTGTACGCGACGAGCTTCTTGAGGTCCGGCTGGACCAGCGCGACGATCGCGCCGTAGATGATCGCGATGACGCTCAGGACGATGATCGCCGGCGCGAACGTGTGCGCCGCCGCGGGGTAGAGAGGCACCGCGAACCGGATGAACCCGTAGGCACCCAGCTTCAGCATGATCGCGGCGAGGATCACGGAGCCCGCGGTCGGGGCCTCGACGTGCGCGTCCGGAAGCCAGGTGTGGAACGGGAACATCGGGACCTTGATCGCGAAGGCGAGGAAGAACGCCCCGAACGAGAAGAGCTGCAGGCCGTCGGCGAATCCCGATGTCGCCGCAAACGCCCGCAGCTTCTCGAAGTCGAACGCGCCGGCCCACACGCCGCCATGGCCTGCCTGGTAGGCGAATGCCGTGGCGAGGATCGCGACCAGCATCAGCAGCGACCCGACGAGCGTGTAGAGGACGAACTTGATCGTCGCGTAGATCCGGTTCGCGCCGCCCCAGATCCCGATGATCAGGTACATCGGGACGAGGACGATCTCCCAGAAGATGTAGAAGAGGAACGTGTCGAGGGCGACGAAGACGCCGATCATCCCCACCTCGAGGATGAGGAACGAGATCATGTACTCCTTGATCCGCTCCTGGATCGGGCGGAACGAGGCGAGGATGCTGATCCACGTCAGGGTCGTCGTCAGGACGACGAGCGCCAGCGACAGCCCGTCGACACCCACCTTGTACTGGATGCCGAACAGCGGGATCCAGTCCGCCTGGGCGCCGAACTGGAACTCCTGGCCCTTCGCGTTGAACCCGGCGAGGAGCACGAGCGAGACGACCCAGGTCAGCAGCGCCGTGCCGAGCGCGACGGGCCTCGCGGAGGTCCGCGGCAGCGCTGCGATGAGGATCGCCCCGACGAGCGGCAGGAAGATGACCGCGGTGAGGATCGGCAGGTTCTGGAGGTTCACCGTCCGCGGCCCGCGATGAAGAGGTACGAGCCCGCCATGACGATGAGCCCGACGGCGATCCCGAGCGCGTAGTTCTGGACCCGGCCCGTCTGGATCCGGCCGAGGCGGCGGCCGCTCGTCCCGGTCAGCGCTCCGACGGCGTTGACCGTGCCGTCGATCACCTCGCGGTCGAACCACCAGAGCGCGGCGGCGAACCGGCCGCCGATCCGGATGAACAGGAGGTCGTACAGCTCGTCGAACCACCACTTGTTCAGCGACGCGCGGTAGAGGAACGGTGCACGCGCGCTGAGCCGCCTGACGCGGTCGGGCTCGCCGGCCTTTCGGATGGGCCCGACCTCGACGCCGAAGAGCTTCCAGGCGACGGCGATGCCGATCGCCGCCACCGCGACGCTCGCCCCGATGAGCGCGCCGTCGATCCCGAAGAGCTGGTACTCCGCCTCGGTGTGATGGAGCTGCGTCGCCGCGGACGCGAAGACCGGCTCGAGCCAGTGCTGGAGGGTGCTCGCCCCGAACGGCAGGCCGAGGAACAGGCCGAGGAGCACGGACGGAACCGCGAGGATGATGAGCGGGATCGTCATGACGGGCGGCGATTCGTGGATCCGGTCCCAGATCTCCTGCGGGCCGCGGAACTTCCCCCAGAACGTGAGGCCCATGAGCCGGAACATGTAGAACGCCGTCATCACGGCGACGAGGATCCCGATCGCCCAGACCCACGGGAAGCCCAGCTTGAAGGCCTCACCGAGGATCTCGTCCTTGCTGAAGAAGCCGGCAAGTGGTGGGACGCCCGCGATCGCCAGCGACCCGATGAACATCGTCGCGTACGTGATCGGGATCTTCTTCGACAGCCCGCCCATCCGGCGCATGTCCTGCTCGTCGTGGACGGAGTGGATGACCGACCCCGAATCGAGGAACAGCAGGCCCTTGAAGAAACCGTGGGTCATGAGGTGGAAGATCGCGGCAGTGAACGCGCCGACGCCGAGGGCCGCGAACATGTAGCCCAGCTGGCTCAGCGTCGAATACGCGAGGACGCGCTTGATGTCCGTCTGGGTCATCGCGATCGAGGCCGCGAAGATCGCGGTGAAGATCCCCACCGCCGCGACGACGACGAGCGCCGATGGCGCGGCCGCGAAGATCGGGTTCGCCCGCGCGACGAGGTAGACGCCGGCGTTGACCATCGTTGCCGCGTGGATGAGGGCGGAGACCGGCGTCGGCCCCTCCATCGCGTCCGGCAGCCAGACGTGGAGCGGGAACTGCGCGCTCTTGCCCATCGCCCCGGCGAACAGGAGCAGCGCGATCGCGAAGAGCGGGATCGTGAACTGCCCGCCGGCCTCCGTCAGCGAGGCGATCGACTGCCGCACGTCGAGCGTCCCGGTGTTGACGAAGATGGCCATGATCCCGAGCGCGAATCCCACGTCGCCGACGCGGTTGACGATGAACGCCTTCTTGCTCGCGAGCGCGGCGGACCGGCGTCGGTACCAGAAGCCGATGAGCAGGTAGCTCGACAGACCGACCAGCTCCCAGGCGACGAAGATCACGAGCCAGCTGTTGGCGAGAATGAGCAGCAGCATCGAGAACATGAAGAGGTTCAGGTAGGCGAAGAACCGCCAGTAGCCGCCGTCGTGGCTCATGTAGCCGATCGAGTAGATGTGGACCAGCATCCCGATCGTCGTCACGACGATGAGCAGGCAGGCCGTGAGGTTGTCGACGAAGAACCCGACGTCGACGGTGAAGTTCCCCGCGGGAATCCACCGGTAGAGCGTGACGCCGTGGCCCTCGTGGCCGAACGGCGCCATCCCGGTGAGCGTCGCGAAGACGACGATCATGCTGATCGCCCACGTCCCAACGACAAGCCCGACGGGGATCCAGTGCGCCTCGCGATCGAGCCGGCGGCCGATCGCGGCGGTGATGACGAACCCGACGAGCGGCAGGACGGGGATGAGCGCGATCAGGTAGTCGAAGAGGCTGTTCGTCGTCGCTGCCGCGCCGTTGTCGGCGGCGAGCAGCGGAACGAGGGCGGCGAGGCCGCCGGTCACCGCCGCATCTCGTCGTACTCGTCGACGAGCGGGGTGTTCCGGTTGCGGTAGATCGCGATGACGATCGACAGCCCGACCGTCGCCTCGGCGGCCGCGACGGCCATGACCATGAGGGCGATCGCGGAACCGTCCGCCTTCAGCCCCGTGATGAACGCCCCGAACGCGACGATCGCGAGGTTCACGCCGTTGAGCATCAGCTCGATCGACATGAGCATGCTGATCGCGTTGCGGCGGGCCAGGAAGCCGAACGTCCCGATCGCGAAGAGCAGCCCGGCGAGGACGAGGTACGCGTCGAGCGAGTTGCTCACGAGGGCCCGCCCTCTTCCTGCTTGGCGAGGAAGACGCCGCCGACGACCGCCGCGAGCAGCAGGACGCTGACCACCTCGAACGGCAGCACGTAGTCGGAGAAGAGGACAGCCGCGAGGTCGCGCGTCGCGGTGTGGACGCGCTGGCCGACCGCGTGCCAGTCCGTCGACCCGACGGTCAGCGCGATGACGATCGCGAGGATGACGGCCGCGATCCCCGCGCCGACGGCCTGGGTCTGGAAGACGAGCCGCGTCGGTGCCGACTTCGTCTGGGTCAGCATGATCGCGAAGAGGATGAGGACGCTGATCGCGCCGATGTAGACGAGGACCTGCGCCGCGGCGACGAGCGGCGCACCCGCGATCACGTAGATGCCCGCCAGGGCCCCGAAGCAGACGATCATCGCCAGCCCGCAGCGGATGATGTCGCGCATCGTCACGACGAGCAGCGCGGACCCGATGAGGATCTCGGCCAGGACGAAGAAGAGGATGTCGTCGCCGAACCGCAGGAGCCCGAGGACGGCGAGCCCGATCGGGAGCGCCACCGCAATCCCGATGAGCGTCAGCGTGCCGAGGATCGTCAGGAGGCTGCGCGGCACGAGCGTCTCCTAGCGGTTGTGGGCGTGACTGCCGCCGGCGCCGTGGCCGTGGCCGTTCGAGCTTCCGTTCCCGTTGCCTGCGACGCCGCTCACCGTCGGCGGAAGGACCGGCAGCAGCCGATCGGACTGGATCATCCGGCCCTCGGCCATCGCTCGCTGGAGCCAGTCGCGCTCCTTGCGGATGTACGAGACCTCCGTCTCGCGATCGACCGACGCGATCGCCATGAGGTCGATCATCGGCTCCTCGCGGCTCGAGTGGGCGAGCTCGATGTCCGCGCCGTCGCGGAGCGCGTCGTACGGGCACGCGTCGACGCAGATCCCGCAGAGGATGCAGCGGCTCTCGTCGACCTCGTACTTCTGGAGCACCCGCGGCTTCGGCATGAGGGCGCCGGTCGGGCACGTCTCCGCGCAGCGACCGCACGAGACGCACGGCGTGTCGTTGAGGCTCATGTCGAGCGGCGTCGTGACGAGCGTGTCGAACCCGATCCGCATGAAGTCGTAGCACGCCGCGCCGACGACCTCGGCGCAGACGTTGGCGCAGCGGCCGCAGTCGATGCAGCGGGACGGCTCGCGGAGGATGAAGGCGTGCGAGTCGTCGCGGATGTAGTCGTGGTTCGCGCCGGTGAAGCGATTCTCGGTGACGCTGCGGTACCCCGCGCCCTGGTGGTACTGCGGCTCGAGCGTCTTCAGCGTCGTCCCGTACTCGATCCCGAGCCGCCGCAGGTCGCAGAACCCGATCGCCTCGCAGGTGCACTGGAGGCAGCGGGTCGACTCCGCCATGACCTCCTGCTGCGAGTAGGGGATCTCGTACTCGATGTAGCTCCGGTTGCGGAGCTCCGGCTCCATCGCCTTGAGGCGGTAGCGCGGCTCCTTGACCTCGCTCGTGAACGGCACGATCGAGAGGAACTCGGGCTGCGGCTCGGCGAGTGTCTGGCGGGTCCGGATCGTCGCCAGATCGAGGCCCTTGAGATACGCGTCCGCGGCGTACGCGGCGCGGCGTCCCTCGGCGATCGCCTGGACGACGGTCGACGCGCCGATCCGCACGTCGCCGGTCGAGAACACGCCGGTACGGCCGGTCTCGAAGGTGACGGCATCGCCCTTGAGCCGCTTCTGCTTCGTCGCCTCGACGCCCTCGCTGCCGGCCCCGATCCACGTCAGGTCGGGTCCCTGGCCGATGGCGAGGAGGACGCGGTCGCACGGGATCGTGAACTCCGTGCCCGGCGCCGGCTCGGGGCGGCGGCGTCCTGACGCATCCGGCTCACCCGGCCGCATCCGGATGAACTCGACGCCGGTGACGTTGCCGTTCTTCTCGTCCGTGATCACGCGCGTCGGCCCGGCCTGGAAGATCGCCGTCGCGCCTTCCTCGATCGCCTCGTGGACCTCGTTCGACGCGGGCATGTCCTTCATGTCGCGGCGGTAGACGAGGGTGACCTCCTTCGCGCCCTGGCGAAGTGACGTCCGCGTGCAGTCCATCGAGGTGAAGCCGCCACCCACGACCACGACGCGACTGCCGGCGTGCCCCTCGACCGGGAGCCCGAGCGTCGCCGTGCGGAGGTACTCGAGGCCGTCGAAGACGCCCGGCGCGTCCTCGTTCGGGACGCCGAGCTTGTTCGTGTCGTAGCAGCCGATCGCGACGAGGACGGCCTCGAAGCCCTGGAGCTGGAGGTCGTCGAGGGTGAAGTCGCGGCCGAGGCCCTGGTTGCAGACCATCCTGCCGCCGAGCCGGGTGACGGATTCGTACTCCGCCTCGAGGACCTCGACCTTCGGCAGCCGGTACTGCGGGATCCCGTACCGCAGCATTCCGCCCGGCGCCGGATCCCGCTCGAAGACCGTCACGTCGTGACCGGCGATCAGCAGGTAGTAGGCGGCCGCCATCCCGGCCGGCCCGGACCCGATGACGGCGACGCGGCGCCCGGTCTTCGGCTGCAGCTCGAACGGCAGCGGTGGATCGACGTCGTCGTCGAGCATCGCCCTGATGACCTGGTCGCCGGCGTAGCGGTGGCTGTCGCGGATCGCGATCGCCTCGTCCACCTCGTCGCGCCGGCAGTGCTCCTCGCACGGGGCGGGACAGACGCGCCCGAGCACGGACGGGAACGGGATCGTCCGCTTGAAGATCCGGGCCGACTCGCGGAAGTTCGCCTCCGCGTTCGCCTTGAGGAAGCCGGGGATGTCGATGTGGCTGGGGCACTTGTTCTGGCACGGCGGCAGGCAGTACGCGTTGTGGTCGCTGAAGATCAGCTCGAGGTTCGTGGCGCGAAGCCGGCGGACCTTCTCCGTCTGCGTCGCGACCTTCATCCCGGCCTCGGCGCGCTGGCTGCAGCTGATCGGCGGATGCTCCGTGCCCTCGACCTCGACGACGCACATCCGGCACGCACCGAAGCCCGGCAGCTTCGGCTCGTAGCAGAGCGTCGGGACCTCGATCCCGTTGTCGCGGCAGACCTCGAGGATCGTCTGGCCCTCGAAGCCCTCGACGACGCGGCCGTCGATCTCGATCCGGATCGGTGGTGTCGACAGCGGCCGCTGCGGCGCCTGGGTCGTGATGAGCCGCTCGCCCGGGTCGTCGGCAATCGGCTCGATCGTCCCGTACGCCGCGGGCGTGTCGGGCCGGGAGTCGGGTCGCGTGATCAGGTCAGCCATCAGAAGGAGACAAGCCTCAGGAGGCCGCGCCGGCCGCGACCGCGATCGGGCGGCACACCCCGGCGGGGCACGAGCTTCGGAGGAGATGGGCGTCGAGCTCGGGGCCGAAGTATCGCATCCCGCTCGTCAGCGGGAGCGTCGTCAGCCGTTCGTGGTCGCACAGCGCGCTGTCGACGATGTCTGCCGAAAGGTCGGCGAGCAGCTGGAGATCCGTCGGCTTCGGGCGGCCGGTCGTCGCGCGCTCGACGATCTCGACGAGGCGCCGCGTCCCGATCCGGCAGGGGATCGTCTTGCCGCACGCTTCGGTCGCGCAGAACGACGTCAGCAGGCGGCCGAGGTCGACGATGCAGGCACGATCGTCGGCGAGGACGACGGAACCCGAGCCGATGTGCGCCCCGACGGCGCGCAGCGCGTCGAACTCGTAGGGCGTGTCGAGGAGCTCCGGCGGCAGAATCCCGCCGGACGGGCCGCCGACGAGGATCGCCTTGAGCGTCCGCCCGCGCCCGAGGCTTCCGGCCAGCGGGACGATCTCCCGCAGCGGCGTGCCGACGGGGATCTCCGCCACGCCGGCCTTGTCCGCGCCCCGGACCTGGACGAGGATCGTGCCCGGCGACGCCTTCGAGCCGATCGCCGCGAACCGGTCCGCGCCGTTGACGAGGATCCACGGCACGGCGGCCAGGGTCTGGACGTTCTGGACGACCGTCGGCATGCCGAAGAGGCCGCGCTCCGTGGGGTGCGGCGGGCGCTGCTCCGGCTGCCCGCGACGACCCTCGAGCGCCTTCAGGAGGACGGTTTCCTCGCCGAGCATGTAGGCGCCCTGGACGGGACGAATCGTGACCGCGAGGTCGTGCCCGGAGTCGAGCAGGTCCGGTCCGAGGAAGCCGGCCTCCTCCGCGGCCGCGACCGCGGCTTCGAGCCGCTGGACGGCCTGGACGTCCTCTGCCCGGACGGCGAGGACCGCCTCGGTCGCCCCGATTGCATACGCCGCGATCGCGAGTCCCTCGATGACGCTGTACGGGTCAGCCTCGATCAGCGCCCGATCGGTGAACGACGACGGGTCCGCGCCGTAGCCGTTGCCGACGACATACCGGCGCCGGGCCTGCGTGGCTGCGGCCGCGCGCCACTTCTCGCCCGTGGGAAACCCCGCGCCGCCGCGACCGCGGAGCCCGGACGAGGCGACGGTCGCGATCGTGCCCGCGGGCCCCAGATCGCGGACGGCTCGCTTGAGTCCCTCGAATGCGCCGCGCCGAACCGCGATGTCGAGATCCGTCGGGTCCGTGCCCGCGGGAACCGTCGCGGCGGCACGCGCAAGCAGGATGCTCGGCCACCCGGCCGGCGTCTTGAGAACCGTCGTCATCGGCTCAGTGCACCTTGCCGGTCGCGGCCGGCGACTTGTGCTTCGCGCCGTGGAGCGCGCCGTCGAGGCCGGCGAGGAACGCCACCTCGCCCGGGCGATGCGCGTCCACGGCCGCGCCCTGCGCGATGTCGCCGGGCCGCTCGAAGCGGAGGTGGTCGTAGTACGAGGCCGTGCCGTAGATGAGGGCGTACCAGGCACCCGTCTTGAAGCTGATTCGCTTGATCGCCGCGACGGGGAGGAAGCCGTATGCCGCCTGCACGCCCTCGAGGATCTCGAGCATCTTCTTCGGGTCGTAGTCGTGGTCCTCGAGGATGCCGTCGACCGCGGTCAGATCGATCGACTCGAAGTGCTCGTACGCCTTGTCCGGGACGGTCCGTCCGCTGCGGCGGAGTGCCGACTCGTCACGTCGCTCGCCGTACGTCTCCGGCGGTCCCCAGTGGACGTGATAGCGGCCCTTCGTGTCGATCCCGCCCATGTCGATGCACTCGATCGGGCAGGCCTGGGCGCACTGGAAGCACGTCTCGCACTTCAGCGTCCCGTACTCGTCGTAGAGCAGCTGGAGACGGCCGCGGAACTTCGGCGACTGGTCCGGCCGCTCCTCCGGGTACTTGATCGTCGCCTTCGGCTCGAAGAAACGGCGCAGCGTCAGCGCCATCCCCTTCACGATCCCGAGGCCGGGCACGAAGCTCATCGGCGGCCGCCGAGCGCGTCGACGACGACGATCGCCGCCGCCGTCACGAACAGGTTGAGGAGGGACGCAGGCAAGAGCCACTTCCAGGCGAAGCCCATCAGCTGGTCGATGCGAACGCGGGGCAGCGTTCCGCGCATCCAGACGAATGTGAACACGAACACGTACGTCTTGAGCATAAACCAGAGCAGTCCGGCGACCCAGTCGAGGCTGATGAAGGCGATCCCGAGGACGGCGCCGACAGCCACGAGGTTGAAGACGACGAAGCCGAGAATGAGCGCCTGCCAGCCCGGAAGGGAGCTTCGAAGGACCCAGAACGGCGCCGCGAAGATCAGCGTCCCGATGAGCGGCACGAGCGCGATCAGCAGCAGGAACCCGACGCCGAGCGAGGCCGGATCGAGGTTCAGGTGGACGGCCGGGAAGGGGAACGGGGCGTTCCAGCCACCGAAGAACAGCGTGACCGTCAGCGCCGAGACGATGAAGACGTTGACGTATTCGGCGAAGAAGAAGAACCCGAAGCGCATCCCCGAGTACTCGGTGGCGAAGCCGGCGACGATCTCCGAGTCCGCCTCGGTGAGGTCGAACGGGGTCCGGTTCGCCTCGGCGGTCGCGGCGATGAAGAAGATCAGCGCGCCGAGCGGCTGCTGGAAGATGTACCAGCTCGTGAACCAGCCGGACTGGTTCAGGACGATCTGGTTGAGGCTCATCGTGCCGGCGAGGATGAGCAGCCCAACGACGGACAGCGTCAGCGGGATCTCGTAGCTGATGATCTGGGCCGCGGACCGCAGCCCACCGAGCAGCGAGTACTTGTTGAAGCTGGACCAGCCGGCCATCAGCAGGCCGACGACCGTCATCCCGCCGACGGCGAAGAAATACAGCAGGCCGATGTTCATGTCCTGGCCGAACAGCCCGGGCGCGAACGGGATGACGAGCAGGCTCATGACGCTGCCGAGATAGACGACCACCGGCGCCCAGGTGAAGACCGGGACGTCCGCGCCGGTAGGCGTGAAGTCCTCCTTCATCAGCACCTTGAGGCCGTGGACGACCGACAGGAGCGAGCCGAACGGCCCCACCCGGTCGGGCCCGACGCGAAGGTTCATCAGGGCGATGACCTTCATCTCCATGTAGATGATCAGGAACGCGGTCGGGATCGACATCAGCAGCACGGCCGTCGCCGCGACGACGAACCGGACGATCGGCAGGTTCGCACCGAGGATCCCGAGGATCTGCGGCGAGAAGACGATGAGCAGGACGAGGAGCGCCGTCAGCAGCGCCCCGAGCACGAGCAGCCCGAAGATCAGCCGCCCCGGGATCGTCAGGCGCCCCCACGTCCGGGCCAGAACGGTCATCGGAAGAGGCTCGCCGGCGGTGAGGCGAGGTCAGGCGAAGGCGGCGCCGCAATCGGCCGTCCCGGGGTGCGCGTCACTTGTCGACTCCGCCCATGATCGGATCCAGTGATGCCATCACCGCCATCGTGTCGGCGATGAGGTGGCCCGGCATCAGCAGCCCCACGGACTGCAGGTGGATGAACGACGGGTCGTGGATCCGGAGACGGAACGGCTGGTCCGTCCCGTCGCTGATGGCATACGTCGAGTACTGGCCGCGCGGTGACTCGACCGCGGCGTAGGCGCGACCGGGGCGCGGGCGGAGGAGCCGCGGCAGCTTGGCCATGATCGGGCCGTCCGGCATCCGGTTGATGCACTGGTCGATGATCCGGAGGCTCTGCCGGATCTCGTCAAGCCGGAGCAGGTAGCGCGCGAGGCAGTCGCCCTCGTCGCGCGTCGGGATGTCGAAGTCGATCTCGGGATAGATCGAGAACGGGTGCGCCCGCCGGACGTCGAACGGCATCCCGGTCGCCCGCAGGTTCGGGCCGGTCATGCACATCCGGAGCGCGGTCGCGTTGTCGATGACGCCAAGGCCGCGCATTCGGCGGACGAAGATCTCGTTCTCGTTGAGGAGCGTGAGGTTCGCCTCGATCTGCGCCGTGGCCCGCGTCATCCAGTCGCCGAGGCGGCTCATGAACTCGTGGTTCAGGTCGCCGTTCACGCCGCCGATCCGGAAGTAGTTGAAGAGCATCCGCTGGCCGGTCAGCGAGGCGAGCATCTCGACGATCTCGTCGCGCTCGATGAAGCTCCACAGGATCGGCGTCAGTCCACCGAGGTCGAGCGCCATCCAGCCCATGAACAGCGCGTGGCTGGCGATCCGGTTCAGCTCCGCGGAAAGAACCCGGATGTATTCCGCGCGACGCGGCACCTCCACGTCGAGCAGCTTTTCGTACGCCATCACGGGCGCCCACTCGTTGAACAGCGCGCTGACGTACTCGAGCGGATCGACCTGGCTGATCGTCTGGTGGTAGTCCGCGTTCTCGCACAGCTTCTCGACACCACGGTGGAGATACCCGAGGACGGGGTCGAGGTCGACGACCTTCTCGCCGTCCAGCTTCAGGACGACGCGGAGGACGCCGTGGGTCGACGGGTGCTGCGGCCCCATGTTGATGAACATCTCGCCGTCGCCGAGCGTGTAGAACTCGGCCTCCCGCTCCGTCCGCGGCGGGTACGGCGGAATGGACTCGAAGACGCCGACCTGCTCCTCGAGCGTGACGCGGGGATCGTCCGTCGACGCGTGGCCGGGTGTCGTCGTCGTCATCGCGTCGTCTCCGAAGTCATGCCTTGACGCGCCGCAGCGCGTTGTCGGCGGCCGCCTCGCGCGGCTTGTGGACCTGCTCCATGTGCCGAACGCCGGCACCCGGCGAGCGGGCGCTGTCGTCCGCGAGATAGAAGTCCTTGCGGAGCGGGAATGCCGTGTAGTCCGGCGGCATGTAGATCCGCCGAAGGTCGCGATTGCCCTCGAACGTGATCCCGAACATGTCGTACGCCTCGCGCTCCATCCACTCGGCGCCCTTCCAGAGGAACGTCACGGAGGGAACGCGCGGGTCGTCGCGCGACAGCCCGTCCGCGATGACCCGGAGCCAGTCCGGCG
This sequence comes from Candidatus Limnocylindrales bacterium, assembly GCA_036402715.1. GTDB lineage: Bacteria > Chloroflexota > Limnocylindria > Limnocylindrales > CSP1-4 > JACDAV01. The sequence goes on along the minus strand of DASWSI010000329.1, from coordinate 5,729 downwards.
TGGTGGCGCTCCAGAGGTGGTAGACGACCTGCATGTGCGTCCCCGTGTCGACGCCGGCGAGATCGGAGAGGTACTCGAACCGGAGCGCCGGCTCGTCGTGGAGCGTCCGGAGGGTGTCCGCGACGTCCGCCGCGGAGATCCGCATCTCCGTCTCGTCGTGGCGCTGCCGAATCGGCCCGGTGATGCGCTCGCCGAAGCGCGACTCGAGCCGTCGCCGGAAGAGGCGATCCATTCCCTCAGACGCCCTCGGGAATGGTCGGCCCGATCGGGCGCTCCGGCCAGTGGCCGCGGCGGTCCTTGATGAGCTGCTGGAGCTTCATCATCCCGAAGATGAGGCCCTCCGGGCGGGGCGGGCAGCCCGGAACGTAGATGTCGACCGGCATGATCCGGTCGATCCCCTCGACCGTCGAGTAGCTCCGCTTGTACCGCCCGCCCGAGCACGTGCAGTCGCCCATCGCGACGCACCACTTCGGCTCCGGCATCTGCTCCCAGAGGCGCAGCAGCGGACCGGCCATCTTCGTCGTCAGCGTCCCGGCGACGATGAGGACGTCCGCCTGCCGCGGGCTGGCCCGGAACGGGAACATCCCCCAGCGGTCCATGTCGTTTTTCGACGTCGCCGCGGACATCATCTCGATGGCGCAGCAGGCGAGGCCGGAGAGCAGCGGCCACAGGCTGTTCGCCCGGATGAGGTCGAGGACGTAGTCCGCCTTCGTCGGGATGATCTCGAGCATCCCGGACCAGCGGGCATCGTCGCGACGCGCCGCGCCCGACTGCTCGAACTCGCGGAGATGCGTGATCTCCGTCGCGCGCCCGCCGGCATAGGCCGCCGGATCCGACGACTGCCAGAGCATGTTCGGGACGACGATCGGGTCGATCAGGTCCTTGCGATCCGTCGTGACGAGCGCCCCGGGCCGGTTTCCCGGCTGATCGCTCGGCATCTGGGTCTCGTCAAGCGGACCGGTGCCCAGGCCCTGTGGCTCGCGATTTACCGCCATGTCAGCACGCCCTTTCGCCAGGCGTAGGCGAGCCCCACGAGGAGGATCGCAACGAAGATCAGCATGCTGACGAAGCCACCGAGGAGCAGGTCCCGGAAGGCGATCGCCCAGAGGTAGATGAAGATCACCTCGATGTCGAAGGCGACGAACAGCAGCGCGTAGATGTAGAACGACAGGCCGAACCGGCCGTGCGTGTCACCGAACGTGTCGATGCCGGACTCGTACGGCAGGCCCTTGTGGCCGTCGCCGCGGTTCCGGTGCGAGATGAGCCAGGCCGCCGCAATCGTCCCGAACACGAATGAGACGCCCGCGAACGCGAACCCGACGATGTACAGGAGACCGGTCAAGAAGAGCCACTCCGTGCGGCGCCCGCGCCTGCCGGCGACCGCTCTGCCGATGAGAGAAACGAACTGCGCGACGGACGCGCCCGCGACGACGTGGGCACTCGCGTCACACGCTCATTCTAGCAGGGGCTCCCGTTCGACCCGGCGATTCGAGGGCCGCCCGACGGCCCCCCTGACGCGGCGGGGAGTGGGCGATGACTGGCTCGCCCACTCCCCCGAAGTCGCTCCGCCGTCGCCCCGCCCCAGCGAGGCCGCGGGGGAGTGTCAGGGAGCGGCCCGCGCCGAGCGCGACCGGCCTGCGAACCGCTCCCTGACGTTGAAGCCGTGCCCGGCTCGGGTGGGAGCGTGCGCGCATCGCGGCGGGTGCGGCAATAGGCAGTTGGGCGTAGTGATGGCGGCGCGTCACGCGGCCACCCGGCGAGACGCGGCGCGGCAGCCGCGCTACGGTCCCGGTCGCGCTCCGGGCCGCTCGAGCCGGTACGAGAACCCACGGAGCTGCACCCCGGTCGGGAGGCCGCCCCCGAATCCCAGGACTCGGAAGCCGCCCGTGATCCCGGGATCGAGCAGCCGCATCACGGCGGACCGCAGCGGCAGGTAGTCGTCCATCGTCGTCCCGGGGTCGCGCTGCACCTCGGCCAGGACGTCGCCGATCCCGAGCCCCACGAGGAACTCCGCCTGCTTCGTCGACCCGACGACGGACAGCCCCGCGCGGATCGCCGCGCGGGTGACGGCGGTGATGTCGACATGCGCCGTCAGGTCCTGCCGCCCGACGCTCGCGTACGGGTCATCGCGCGCTCGGTGGCGGAGGTATCCCATCAGCGTTCCGTTCGCCCGCCGCGCGCCGTACAGCTCCGCGGCCGGATGGCCGTAGTCGACGAGGAGCACCAGGCCGCGGTCGAGCTCTGCACCTGCGTTCGCGATCCAGCCATCGAGGGCAAGCGAGATCTCGCCGCGCTGTCCCTCCGCGAGCTCGACGCCCTCGCTCGTCAACCGTGCGGCGAGATCCGGCGTCGACGGCTCGTCGACGTGATCGACGAACCGATCGCCATCGATCGCGACGTAGACCTCGCGCAGCCGCCCCCCGCGCCAGATGAAGCGGTGGACCGGCAGCGCATCGAGGACCTCGTTCGCGACGACCGCCCCCACGACCGCGCCCCGCCGCGGAGCCTCGACGATGCCCGGGAAACCGGATCCGGCAACGCGCTCCGCGACGGCCGCGAAGCGCCGGTCGTCGATCTCCACGGGCTGGTATCGGACGGCATCGAGCAGCGCGGACCGTTCCGCGGCGAGGCCGCCGACGATCGCCTCGGCGAGCGCTCCGCCACCCGCCCCGTGCTCGCGGACGACGAACGGGTCCGGCCGGTCGAGGACGCGCCACACCTCATCGAGCTGCCGGGACACCATCCGCCCGAAGATCGGGTGGCTCTCCGGCGCCGTGAGGAAGTCGCCGGTGCGGCCCGGCCGCAACGACGGCGTCCGGTAGTAGCCGAGCTCCGGCTCGTAGAGCGCCAGCTCCATGAACCGGGCAAACGTCATCGGACCGTGGGCCTCGATCTCGGCCCGGATGCGGGCGATGAGTGCCGGGTCACCCGGGACGTCGAGGTCCGCGGGCGGGTCGCGACGCAGCTCCGCGCCGAACTCCGTCATCGCGGCGAGCGGCGGGCGGCGAGGCGGACGCCCGGGCCGACGAGGCTGTGCCCACCGAGAACGATCGGGATCGACGCCGCCGCTGCCGATTCGGTCAGGCGGCGCAGCCACGGGTCGGCGATGGCGTCCGGTGCGAGGAGGTCGGATGCAAAGCGGTCCTCCGCCGACGGCCAGCGAAATTCGTCGGGACCGAGCCGGTGCGCCAGCAGGACGCGCGTGTCGACGAGTGCGGCGTCACCGAGCTCCGCGAGCCGGTCGCCGAGCGCGTCCGGCCCGTCCCGGTCGAGGACGAGCCCGAGGACCGAGCGGGGAGGCCGCTGCGGCGCGCGGGCCGAACCTGCTTCCGGGCCCGTGACCCGGCCGCTCGCCCGCAGCCCGCGTTCCTCGACGAGCGCGCGGACCCGCGCGGCAGCGTGGCGCTCGAGCCAGGCGATGCTCGCCGCGTTCGTTCGTCCCGCGACGACGATCTCCGCCCGACGGTCGTGCGCGACGGCGGCGAAGGCGTCGAGCCGGCCCGTGACCGCGTCCAGCGCCGCGCCCCGATCGCCGAGGAGCGCGAGATCGAGCGGCGAATCGAGGTCCATCGCGAGCCGCCACCGACGCCGCAGGTCGCGGACCTCGTAGCCCGCTTCCTCGAGCCAGCGCGGCAGCGCGTTGTCGGCGGCGAGATCGGGGAGCTGGAGCAGCCGCTCCGCGCACGCGATCGCGACGACGTCGGCGGAGTACCGGTTGTTCGCGAGCGCCCCCGCGCCGCCGCTCCCCGCAGCCGAGACGAAGTCGCGGCGGTCGGCCGCGGTTGCGAGGGGGATCGCGCCAGAGCCGAGGACGACGACGCCGGGTGCCCCGGAGGCGGCCTCGAGGTCGCGGAGCCGCGCCCCGAACGGTGTATCGTCGGCCGGCCCCGACACGACGGTCGCGGTCGCCGCACCGGCGGCGAGGAACGCGGTTCGGTGCCGCTCGGCGAGGGCGCGGCGAGCGTCCGAGAGCAGCCGCTCCAGCGGGCCGGCGGTCGCGGCGGGCTCCGGGTGCAGGATCCAGACGGCGACGTCGGTCACGGATCGAGTCTAGCGAGGAGGCTTCGCGCCCTGGCTCGTCGAGTTCGTGCCTACATCGGCCTCGGGGCGAATGTCGGCGACGCCGAGGCCACGCTCGTCGCGGCGGTCCACGCGCTCGCGGCGCTGCCCGGCGCGAGGCTCGCCGGCGTGTCGCGCCTCTACGAGACGGATCCGGTCGGCGTCACGGATCAGCCGGCGTTCCGCAACGCCGTCGTCGGGCTCGACGTTGCTCCGGGAACGGACATGCCGACTGGCGCAACGGCGCTCCTCGTCGCGCTCAAGTCGATCGAGCGCGCATTCGGGCGTCGCGAGGGCCGTCGCTGGGGACCGCGCGAGCTCGATCTCGACCTGCTCGTCTTCGGTCGTGCCCGGCTGGCGATCGAGCGGCCGCCGGACGCGCGCCCCCTCGATGCCGATACCGATCCCGAGCGGGCCGCGCGGCTCCTCGAGGTCCCGCATCGGGACGCCGCGGAGCGGCTGTTCGTCCTCGCTCCGATGGCCGACCTCGAACCGGACCTCGTCCCGCCCGGGTGGGCGGAATCGGTCGCCGCCGCGCGGCAGCGCCGGGAGGCGATCGAGGGCCGCGACGCCGTCCGCGTCATCGGGGAGTGGCGCGAATCGGTGGGGCGCTGGGCGCCTGCGGGCCAGGACCCGCGACCGGGCGAGGACCAGCGACCGGGCTAGGACCGCGACCTGCCCAGGAACCGCGTCTCGAGGGCTGTCTCGGTCGCCCGGCCGTCCTTCGCCTCGATCCGGTACGCCCGCGCCGCCGGCCGCGACGACACCGCGGCCTCGACCCGATCGCCGGCGAAATGCACCGCCGCGCCGTCGTCCGCGGCCCAGCCGCCAGGCAGCCGTCCTTCGGCAACGAGCCGCTCGTACGTCGGCCGCCGCCGTTCCTCCGCGTCGTAGTGCGGGCAGAAGCTGCCCGGCAGGAATCCCAGCATGGCGTCGAGCGGTCCCAGGTCCGGGCCGAACGAATCGGTCACTCCGCTCTCGAACCAGCAGATCGCACCGGCGCTCCAGCCGGCGAGCACGATGCCGCGGTCCCACGCCTCGCGCAGCGTCGTATCGACGCCGTGGAGCCGCCAGATCGCGAGCATGTTCGCGGTATTGCCGCCGCCGACGTAGATGAGGTCCTGCTCGAGCAGCAGGTCGCGCGGCGCAACGCGGCCCCGGTTGAACAGCGGCAGCCACGTCGCGTCCGAGCGGCGCGCAAACAGGTCGTAGAAGAGCCGGACAGACGCGGCGTCGTCGCCGCCGGCCGTCGGCACGAAGCAGACCCGCGGACGGTGCTTCCCGGTGAGGCCCAGGAGGTAGTCGTCGAGGAGGGGATTCAGCGGTTCCGTCCGGAACTCGCTGCCGCCGATCGCGAGGATGTTCCGCTCCGGCGCCACGACTAGAGCCGGACGGCCGGTGGGCGCGTTCGGTCGAACATGTGGACGGTGTCGACGAACCGGACCTGCTTCGCCTGGTACGCCATCACGAGCGAGTGGGTCCGGGCGCCGCCGCCGAAGAACCGGACGCCGTTGAGCAGGTCGCCTTCCGTCACGCCGGTCGCGGCGAAGACGAGGTTGTCGCCCGACGCGAGGTCCTCGGTCGTGTAGACGCGGTCCTCGTCGCCGTGCCCCATCCGCGCGCCGCGGGCCCGCTCCTCGTCGTTTCGGTAGCGGAAGCGCGCCTGGATC
>DASWSI010000328.1:0-3799 GCA_036402715.1 Candidatus Limnocylindrales bacterium | reverse complement strand
GCGATCGCTCGCGTGATCGCCTGCCGAATCCACCATGTCGCGTACGTCGAGAACTTGTAGCCCTTCTCGTAGTCGAACTTCTCGACCGCTCGAATCAGGCCGATGTTCCCCTCCTGGATGAGGTCCAGGAAGGACATCCCGCGGCCGATGTACTTCTTCGCGATCGACACGACGAGCCGAAGGTTCGCCGACGTCAGCTGCTCGCGCGCGTCCCGCCCGATCCGGACGAGCTCGCCCTTGCGGTGCGCGAGCTTCGTGTTCTTCGGGACTTCGGGGTCCTGGCCCATCCGCTTGAGGAGCTCCGCGTCGTGACCCGTCGTGATCCAGCGCTCGAGCGCGGGGAACGCGACCTCGTCACGGGACCAGTTGTAGATCGCCCGAAGACCCACGTTGTCGCGGGAGTCGAGATCGCCGTTGTGGACGGCGAAATAGGCCCAGTCCATCAGCGTGATGAACGTGTCCGGATCCGGCTTCGAGTTGTACGCCTCGAGGAGCTTGCGGGCTTCCTTGAGGAGCTGCTTCGTCCCTTCGGACTGGGCGTCACGGCCGGCCTTGACGAGGTGGAAGTCCGGCGTCGGGACCAGCAGGTCCTTCGCCGCCTTGTCCGAGATCGCCGCGCGCACCATCGTGTGCGCCTCTTCCCCGAGCGGCAGCCGATGCTGCGGCTTGGCGGTCCGGGTCTTCGCCTCGGTGTTGTGGAGCGTCCACTCGTGGAGCGAGACGATGCCCTTGTGGGGCTCGTCGACGAGCTGCTCCCCGAGCTCGATCGCCTTGGCGAGGACGACCTCTTCCTCGGCGGTCAGCAGGGCGACCTTGCCGATCTCCTTGAGGTACATCCGGACCGGGTCGTCGATCCCGATCATGTCCGCCGAAAGGGCCTCGAGCTCTTCCGCCGACGGCTCCTCGAGCTCGGCGGCATCGAGCTTCGCCGGCGCGTCGGCCGGCAGCTTTGCCTCGACGGGATCGCCGTCGGCGTCGACTACCTCGACGTTGACGTCCGCCGCGCCGTCGGGCGCGTCCGGGCCGAGATCGAGATCGTCGTCGTCATCGGTGTCGTCCGACGCGGGTGCGGGTGCAGCGACCCCGCCCCGGGCGGGTCGCAGGTTGGCGAGCTTTGCTTCCTCGAGATCGGCTCGTCGCCGGCGGGGGCGAGTGAGCACAGCCTCGACGAGCTGCTTGTCGAGCGGGTCAGCCACGGCAGTCCTCCGTGTGGTTGCTACGGGTATTGATTCCAATGGGTCGGGTGGGTGTTCTGAGCGTCATGTCCCTGTTTCGTTCTGTGGTTGGTTCGCTGTGGGTCGTCATGCCCGGCTCGCAAGCGGCCGGTTGAAGTAGCGGGTGTCGTCGCGTCGGCGATCGAGCGATCGACGCGTCTCGTTCAGGAGTCGGAGCTCGCCGAGGAGCCGGTCGATCGTCTCGCGATCCCCTGCCCGCTCCGCCTCGCCGAGGGCCTCCTGGGTGAAGTCGCGACGCTGCTCGAAGCGGTCCTCCTCGAGGTCGAGCAGGAGTCGCTCCACTTCGTAGTCGATGTCGCGCTGATCGAGGTCGCGCGGGCTCGGGCCATCGAGGGCGTACAGCGCCCGCGCCAGGGCCGCCGTCTCGTCGTCCAGCGCCGCGATGAGCGCCGCGGAATCGAACGCCGGATGGATCCCCTGGTCGTTCGACTCGCGCTGGAGGACGATCGCCCGGTAGAGCTCGCGCGCCACCGTCGACGGCAGCTGGTCCGGCCCGAGCCGGTCGCCGATCCGGAGCTGCTCCTCGGGGAGGAGCAGCATCAGCCGAAGCAGGTCGCGCTCGCCCTTCGTGATCGCGCGAAGGATCTCCCCGATCGGGAGTGCGTCCGGTGACGACGTCACGGATTCGGCTGTGATCCGGCTGTCGCCGGGACGGCTGATGAACGCCGGGACCGGGCGGTGGAGCACCTCGAGTAGCACGCGCTCCTCCACGCCGCTGACCTGCCGAACGCGCCCGAGATACGCGTCACGCATCACCGGGTTCGGGACGGCGCGGATCGTCGGCATCACGGCATCCACGAAGCGTGACTTGCCGCCGGTGGTCTTCAGGTCGAACTGCCGAGCCTGGTAGTCGACGAGGTAGTCGACGATCGGCTGCGCCGTCCGAACCTCCTCGCGCCAGCGATCCGGCTCCTCGCGGACGACCTCGTCCGGATCCTTGCCGTCCGGCAGCCGAACGACACGAACCTCGTCGAGCTCGACGCCCGTGTCCGACCCCGCGAGCTGACCGATCAGTCCCTCGAGTGCCTGGACACCGAACGTTCCGGCCTTTTCCCCCGCCGCATCGACGTCGTACGCGAGCGCGATCCGCTTCGCATATCGGGTGAGCAGGGCGACCTGGCCCGGCGTGAGCGCCGTGCCGAGCGACGCGACCACGTTGTCGAAGCCTGCCTGGTGCGCCATCAGCGCATCGGTGTAGCCCTCGACGATGACGGCCTGGCCGCTCCGCCGAATCGCACCCTTCGCCTTGTCGATGAGATAGAGCGTCCGGCTCTTGTCGAAGAGCGGCGTGGCGGGTGAGTTGAGGTACTTGGGACCGTCGGACCGATGGCCTCCCGGAGATCGGCCTCGGTCCTCCGGGAGCGAGTCGCGGCTCTCCGTCGAGGTTGCCGGTTCGGTGGGTGGCAGGACGCGGCCACCGAGCCCAGTGGGGCTTCCGTTCTGGTCGCGGATCGGGAAGATGACGCGTTCGCGGAACCGGTCGTAGAAGCCGCGGCCGTTCTGGCGTGGGCTCGCAAGCCCGACCTCGGCCAGCTCCTCCGCGCGGATCTGCCGCCGCTCCTGGAGCGCTCGCGTCATCTGGTCCCAGCCGGCCGGCGCCCAGCCGAGCTGGAACGCCTCGATCGAGGCGTCCGTGATACCCCGGCCGCGCAGGTAGTCGAGTGCCGGCTGGCCCGCCTTCGACTTCGTGAGGACCGCGTGGTAGAAGGCGATCGACGCCTCCATCACGTCGCGAAGCCGCGCCTTCCGGACGTCGTCGCGGCGGGTCCGCTCATCGAGCTCGACGCCGGCCTTCGACGCGAGACCCTTCAGCGCCTCCACGAACGGGACGCCGTCGCGCTGCATGACGAAGCTGAAGATGTCGCCACCGAGCCCGCAGCCGAAGCAGTGCCAGCTCTCACGCGCGGGCGTGACGACGAACGACGGTGTCTTCTCGCCGTGGAACGGGCAGAGCCCCTTGTAGGTGGCTCCGGCCTTCTTCAGGCTCACCGATTCGCCGACCACGTCGACGACGTTGAGCCTGGTCTTCACTTCGGCTGCAACACCGACTGCCAACCGCATCCTCCGCCTGCTGCCGACCCGGCAGCTTGCTCCCGGGCGGCCCCTCGACCCGCCCCGCCTGTTCTATCGACCGAGCGAGCCGGTCGTTCATCCCGTTCCCTGCAGCGCGCCCGCCGACGGCGAGGGACCCGAACATGACTGATGGCGTGTCAAGTCTTGACACGCCGTTCCTGGGTGATTGTAGACCTCCGGCGCCCTCTTGACAACCCTTTTGTCAATACCCGACCGGAGTATTCGGACGCGCAGGGAGGCGGCCCAGCCCGGCGCAGCCTCAACCCCACGCCAACCTTTACGTTAACGGCAACGTGAGGTACAATCAGGGCGTGAAGACAACCACGGAAGGTGCCGCGGAAGAGCGGCTCCTACGAATCAACGAAGTCGCCGAGGAGCTCGGGCTCACGACGCGGACGATTCGCTACTCCGAGGAGCTCGGGCTGCTGCGTCCAGCCGCGAGGTCCGAGGGCTCGTACCGGCTGTTCGACGCCGACGACCTGGAGCGCCTC
>DASWSI010000327.1:0-2464 GCA_036402715.1 Candidatus Limnocylindrales bacterium | reverse complement strand
ACGAAACAGCCTCCGCCGTGATCGCCGTCACGATGCGCGCTCGTCCGGAAAGCGGCGGGGCTTGGGAACCGAGGCGTCACCAGCGGCCGCGACGAGGACTCGGGCGTCGACCGTTCCGCCGCGCGCCGCGACTGCCCGTTCGATTCGGACGGCCGCCGGCGGCTCGACGCCGTGCCGACCGAGATCCGGCGACGCAAGAACGTCGCGCGTCGGCCCGGCCAGCACGATCGTGCCCCCGTCGAGCACGACGAGCTCATCGGCCAGCGTCGCGAGAAGCTCCGGCTTGTGCTCGACGATGAGGATCGCCGTGCCGCCGTGGCGGGCAAGCGCGACGAGGTTCTCGGCGACAAGGCGCGTTCCGAACGGATCGAGCTGGCTCGTCGGCTCGTCGAGAATCAGGTGGCCCGGTCGGAGCGCGAGCACCGAGGCGAGCGCGACGAGCTGCGCCTGACCGCCCGACAGACGGCCCGGATCGCGGTCCAGCAGCGGATCGATTCCCAGCATCGCCGCCGTCGACTCGACGCGCTCCACGATGTCCGCGACCTCGAGCCCGAGATTCCGGGGGCCGAACGCGATCTCCTCGAACACCGTCACGGCCGTCCCGGACAGCTGCGTCAGCGGGTTCTGGAACAGGATCCCGCAGCGCTGCGCGAACTCGTCCGGACGAAGCGCGGAGGCATCGACGCCGTCGAGCTGGCGCGTGCCGCTGATCTCGCCGCCGATCGACGCCGGTGCGAGCCCGGACGCAACGAGGCATAGCGTGCTCTTGCCGGACTCGCTGCGGCCTGCAACGCCGACCACGCGTCCGGGCTCCAGGACCAGATCGATCCCCTCGAGCGCCTGCTTCGGGGCGCCCGCATACCGATACCCGAGGCCCGCCAGGACGAGCGTCACGGGAGTCGCAGCAGCCCGGCGATCGATCCGGCGATCGCCGCCGCACACGCGAGGAAGACGAGCCACCGGCCCGCGCGTTCGGCGCCGGGATCCGGGAATGCCCGCAGCACCGTCCGACGTCCCGGAGCGGAGAACGCTCGCGCCTCGAGCGCCATCGTCTGCTCCTCGACCTCGGAAAGGGCACCGAAGATCATCGGTCCCGCGAGCGGGATGATGCCCGCGATCCGCTTCCGCCGGCTTCCCTCCGTATCGAGGCCGCGCGCCCGCTGCGAGTCCGTGATCTCGCCGGCCCTGTCACGCATTCGGGGCACCGTCCTGATCGCGGCACCGATGACGAACACAGCGCGGCGGCCGACGCCGCGGCGCTCGAGGTCCGCCAGGAGGTCGTCCGTCGGTGTCGTCATCGAGAAGACCGCGACGGAAAGAGCGAACGCGGCCACGCGAAGCACCGCCTGCAGCGCAGCCTCGAGGCCCGTCCACGTCGGGGCCAGAGGACCGATTCGCGCGATCACGTCCTTCGCGCCCGGGAACAGGAAGGTGTTGACGAGCAGGATCGAGATCACGAGCGGCGATGTCAGCACGAGGACCCGGAGCGCCGGCCGCGCCACGCGCGCGAGGAATGCGGTCGCGAGCACCACGACGAAGACGACGGCCGGCCCGGTCCACCCTCGCACGACGAACGCGATCGCCGCGGCTGCGAGCGCGATCGTCAGCTTCGTCAGCGGGTTGAGCGACTCGTACGTGCCCGTTGGCCGGCGGACGACGTAGTCCGGTAGACGGGACGTCGCGTCGGCAGCAGGAGCGGTCAGCGTCGCCTCCCTGCGAGGCGCGAGCTCACGTTGCGCGAGCGAGCGTCCGCTCGCCCATCGGGAAGCGGGCGAGGAAGCGTGTCGACAGGCTGGCGATGACGATGAAGACGACGAAGCTCGTGATGGTCTTGTCGATCGGGTCGCTGAAGAGTCCCTGGCCGAGCGACGCGGACATGACGTCCGCGCCACCCTGCCGCAGCGCCGCGACGATGAGGTCGCCGCCGGAGCCGGTCACGCCGCCGTAGACGATGGCCGCGATCGGTGCCGAGACGATGGCCGCGATGATGCCCGTGACGGCGCCCGCGCCCGCGACCCACAGGCCAGCGAGATCGCGCCGCGCCAGGGTGAACCCCGCGACGGCGAGGGCGGCGATCACGGCGATGATGATTGCGGCCGTGTAGACCCACGACGGGTACGCGCCGATGGCGGGGTCGGTGTAGGCGCGGTTGTTGAGGATCGGGACGACGAGCAGGATGACGATCGCGGCACCGACGACCGCGGCGAGGATCAGCTGATTCCCGGATGCCGGGCGAGACCGATAGACGCCGAGCTGGCCCCACAGGCCGGCGAGCAGACCGATGACACCGGCCGTGATCGCGAACGGCCCGATGTTGCTGCCCGGGCCGATGACCGGGGCGTACTGCCAGATGAGGTTCGTGAGGATTCCGGTTGCCGCGCCGGCGATCGGGCCGGCCAGGACGCCGACCAGGATGGTCCCGATCGAATCAAGGTAGATCGGCAGGTTCAGGACCTTCTGAACC
>DASWSI010000326.1:0-3589 GCA_036402715.1 Candidatus Limnocylindrales bacterium | reverse complement strand
CGCGCGCGATCCGGCGTCAGCGGTTCGACGGTCTCGACGTGGACCGCCTCGGAGTGGCTGACGAAGACGGGGATCCGAACCGCGGTGCAGGAGATCCGGAGGTCCGGCAGATGGAGAATCTTCCGGCTCTCGGTCACGACCTTCCACTCCTCGCGCGTGTAGCCGTTGTCGAGGAAGACGTCGATCTCCGGCAGCGCGTTGAACGCGATCGGGTGCGGATAGACCGAAACGGCCTTCGGCCGGCCTTCGACGTGGGCCTTGATCTGCGACTCGAGCTCCGTGACCGCGTCCGCGCCGGTGCCGGAAACGGATTGGTACGTGTCGACGACGACTCGTTCGATCCCGACGCTGTCGCGGAGCGCCATCAGGACGGGAACGAGCTGCATCGTCGAGCAGTTCGGGTTGGCGACGATCCCGTCGTGCCAGGCGAGGTCGTCCGGGTTGACCTGGCTCACGACGAGGGGCACGCCCGCGTCCATTCGCCACGCGTTCGAGTTGTCGATGACGGTGGCTCCCCGCGCCGCCGCTTCGGGGGCGAGGAGCTTCGACACGTCGCCACCGGCGGAGAACAGCGCGATGTCGACGCCGTCGAACGCCTCCGGGACGGCTTCGCCGATCTCGTAGGTGCGCCCCTGGACGTCGACGCTCTGGCCGGCCGAACGGCCGGATGCGAGCAGCCGCAGCTCACCGACGGGAAACGCACGCTCGGAGAGGACCTGGACCATCGTCCGCCCGACGACTCCGGTGGCGCCAACGACCGCTACGGTCAGGGATCGAGGGGTCATCGGGGGCGAGGCTCCGCTGTCTGGTCGGGTCGACCGGGCACGGCCGGAGTATACCAGCGAGGCCTCTCCGATCGGGGCGTGGTCGGGTACAACGCCGGTTGACCATGAGGGCGCGAGCCCGGAATCAACCGAGCCGACGGGGGTCCCGTCGGCTCGGTTGTCGTTGGCGGAGTCAGACGCAGGTCAGACAGGCTCTTTGGCGAGGTGGCGCTGCATGGCCGCCTTGCGCGAGAGGTTGATCCGGCCCTGGCGGTCGACCTCGGTCACGACGACCATCACCTCGTCGCCGACGGACACGACGTCCTCGACGGTCGGCACGTGGTAGTCGGCGAGCTCGCCGATCCGGACCAGGCCTTCCTTGCCCGGGATGATCTCGACGAACGCGCCGAAGCCCATGATCCGGGTGACCTTGCCGAGATAGAGCGCTCCGATCTCGACCTCGCGGGTCAGGCTGTTGATCCAGTCGATTGCCTTCCGGGCGTTCTCGCCGGAGACGGCCGCAACCTCGACGGTGCCGTCGTCCTCGACGTTGATCTCCGTTCCGGTCTCTTCCTGGATCTTGCGGATCATCGATCCACCCTTGCCGATGATCTCGCGGATCTTCTCGGGGTTGATCTTGATCGTGGTGATGCGCGGCGCGAAGTCGCTCATCTCCTCGCGGGCCGTCGGAAGCACCTCGAGCATCTTGTCGAGGATGAACAGGCGCGCCTCGTGGGCCTTGCTCAGGCCCTCGCGGATCACCCGCTCGTCGATGCCCTTGACCTTGATGTCCATCTGGAGCGCGGTGATCCCGTCACGCGTTCCGGTGACCTTGAAGTCCATGTCACCGAAGGCATCCTCCTTGCCGAGGATGTCCGTCAGGACCGCGAACTTGCCGTCGTCACCGAGGACGAGGCCCATCGCCGCGCCGGCGACCGGCGCCTTGATCGGCACGCCCGCGTCCATGAGGGCGAGGGTCGAGCCGCACGTCGATGCCATGGACGTCGAGCCGTTCGACGTCACGCACTCGGACACGAGGCGGATCGTGTACGGGAACTCGTCGTGCGTCGGGAGCACGGGGATGAGCGCCCGCTCGGCGAGGATGCCGTGACCGATCTCGCGACGGCCCGGGCCGCGCATCTGCTTGTTCTCGCCCGTGCTGTACGGGGGCATGTTGTAGTGGTGGAGATACCGCTTCTCCGTCTCGGCGCTGATCGTGTCGATCCGCTGGACGTCGCTCGACGGGCCAAGGGTCGCAACCGTGAGGGCCTGGGTCTCGCCACGCGTGAAGAGGCCTGAGCCGTGAGCACGCGGGAGGAGGCCGACCTCGACGGTGATCGGCCGGATCTCATCGAGGCCACGGCCGTCGATGCGGATCCCCTCGCCGAGGACGATCTCGCGGACCGTCTTCTTGTGGACGAGACCGAACAGCGCCTTGCCGAGCCGTGCCTCGCGGCGCGCCGACTCGAGGAGCGCCTTCGAGTCGCCGCCGCCGCGAGTCGCGCGGATCGCCTTCGAGATGCCGTCCCGAAGCGTCGAGAGCCGGCCGGGAAGGTCCGCCGCGAACTGCGTCAGCAGCGTCGCGGTCACCTCGGCGTCGGGAAGGGCGCGATGGCTGGACGGCGTCTCGATCCCGAAGAACCGGGCGAGATCGCTCAGCTTGTACGACTCGGCTGCGCCGGGATACGCCTCGCGGGCGATGACCAGCGTGTCGAGGTACTTGCCGGACTCGAAGCGGTACCCGTCGCCGAGTGCCTCCTCGATGAAGCCGAGGTCGAACCCGACGTTGTGGCCGACGATGGTCGCGTCACCGGCGAACGCGAGGAACTGCTTCGCAGCGTCCTTCGGTGACGGCGCGCCCTTCACGTCCTTGTCCGTCAGGCCGTGCATCTGGTGGCCCATGATCGGCCGGCCCGGATTGACGAGGGTCGACCAGCGGTCCGTGATCTTGCCGGCCTTGAGCTTGACGGCGCCGATCTCGAGGAGGTCCGCCATTTTCGGGTCCGTGCCGGTCGTCTCGACGTCGACGACGACGAGCTCCTTGCCGGACTCGACGGCCTTGACGAAGTCGAGGACGGAGCCGGTGCCCGGCTCGATGTACGGCAGTCGCTTCGGCTTGCCGACGGCCTTCTGGAGCTCTTCCTGGACGTCGATCAGCGGGCGAATCGAGCGATGGGCGAAGAGGATCGCCTCCGCCATGACGTCCTCGGGGAGGATCTTCGCGCCGGCCTCGACCATCATGATGGCGTCACGCGTGCCGGAGACGATGAGGTCGAGCTCCGACTCCTCGAGCTGGCTGACCGTCGGGTTGATGACGAACTCGCCACCGATCCGGCCGACACGAACGGCGCCGATCGGGCCCTGGAACGGGATCTCGCTGATCGTCAGCGCGCAGGACGCGGCGATCGTGCCGAGGACGTCCGGGTCGTTCTCCTGGTCCGTCGAAAGGACCGTGATGACGAGCTGGACGTCGTCCTTGTAGCCCTCGGGGAAGAGCGGCCGGATCGGCCGGTCCGTCAGCCGGGCGGCGAGGATCGCGGCCTCGGACGGGCGTGACTCGCGCTTGATGAAGCCGCCCGGGATCTTGCCCGCGGCATACATCCGCTCCTCGAAGTCGACCGTCAGCGGGAAGAAGTCGAGCCCGGGGCGGGGCTCGGAGCGGTTGGCGGTGCCGAGCACCATCGTGTCACCGTAGCGGACGGTGACGGAGCCGCCGGCGAGCCGCGCGAGCTTGCCGGTCTCGATGGTCAGCGTGCGACCACCGAGTTGGGTCTCGAAGACCTGCGAAACGGGAATGAGAGCCTCCTGACTCGTCGTCCGGAGGA
>DASWSI010000325.1:0-6820 GCA_036402715.1 Candidatus Limnocylindrales bacterium | reverse complement strand
CCCATACCGGATTCGGTGCCCGTCGCGGACGGTGGACAGACGCTCGGAACGGGGCTGCCCCTCCGTCCGCCGGGCCGGCTACGAGGTCCACCGATGCCGGTTGTCGCCCGCCGCTTCGTGTCGCTCGCCTTCGTCTTCGCTGTCGCCGTCGGCTCCTTCGCCGCCAGACCAGCCCCCGCCGCCGCAGCGGACATGACCGTCACCGCGGCCGAGCAGACGATGCTGAACCTGCTCAACGCCGACCGGACGAACGCCGGGCTCATCCCGATCCGGATCGACTCGCGCCTGAGCGCGATCGCGCGGGCAAGGTCGACGGACATGGCGACGAAGCACTACTTCGGCCATACCCAGCCGGACGGCCGAACGGTCTTCGACATCATCCAGGCGAAGGGCATCACGTGGTACGGGGCGGGCGAGATCATCGCCTGGAACACCTGGCCGACCCTGGCCGACTCCGCGACGACGGCGAACAACGGCTGGCTCGCGTCCCCCGATCACCGCGCCATCGTCATGTCGAGCTCGTACAACTACATCGGCGTCGGGCTTGCCGTCGACTCGACCGGCAAAAAGCTCTGGACCGCGGTCTTCATGAAGGGCCCGGATCGGACCGGTGGCTGGGTGACGATGAACCCCGTGACGCAGCCCGCGATGGTGAGCGTCGCCGCGACGGCCTACCGCAACGCGACGGTGAGCTGGCGCGGCGGAGACATCCGCCTCGTCGTCCTCACGGCGGGCCTTCGCAGCTACCAGGTCCAGGCCCGGACGGACGGTGGGACGTGGGTCTGGTTCTCGACTTCGACGACGAGCACGAGCCGGACGATCCGCCTGTGGGCGGGGCACGCCTACGAGATGCGGGTTCGCGCCTGCGATCGGGCCGGCAACTGCGGCACCTGGCGGTCCGTCGCGCTCAACGGGTGACCGGGACGCGGCGGGCATCCGATCGCGGCCCCTCGCCGAGCCGCTCGCGGACCGCGGCCACGAATGTCGCGTGCCGGGCGACGCGGGGGAGGGCGATCCGGCGGCTGCCGCCGAATGCGCGATGGGCCTCGAGCGCCGCAGTGAAGGCGGCGACGAACCCGCGCGCGGCGAGCGGATCGAAGCCCTCCTCCCACCACAGCCCGAGAACCCGCAGCGTCTGCGCCTTGCGGTCGATCCGCGGCTCGATCCGGCCCACGAGCCGGTCGCCGAAGAGGATCGGGAGCACGTAGTAGCCCCAGCGCCGCCGCGCCGCGGGCACGTACACCTCCCAGACGTAGTCGAACCCGAACAGCGTCCGGAGGAACTGGCGGTCCCACACGAGCGGGTCGAGCGGGGCGAGGAACGCGACTCCCGGATCGGCGCCGCCGGGGCCGGGATGGGAGGTCACGTTGGCGCGCCCGGCCGGGTCACCGGCGGCACCACGGACCTCCGCTGCGAGCTCGGCGTCCGCGGCGGCGAGGATCGGCAGCTCCTCCGTCAGCACGAACCGGTCGCCCCGGATCCCGTCGATCGCGACCTGGGTGAGGCTCCCGGCCTCGACCAGCTCCTCGAGGAGCTCCGCACGCGTCGCCGTTCCGGGCGGTGACCCGGCGGGCAGGATCGATGGCGCGGTGCCCAGCCACAGCTCGGCGCTTCCCGATCGCCCCAGGAGCCCGTGCGCGCGGTAGCGGGACAGCAGCCGGTGGCGGCGCTGGTCGCGCTCGGGACGCCGCTCGGCGAGGAGCTGCTCCGGGAACAGCCGCTCCGCGAGGTCGTAGACGCGGCGATTCCCTTCGCGCCGGGCGAGCCCGAGGATCCCGCTCTCGGCGAGCGCCTCGAGGAGCGCCCGAACCTGGTTCGTGGGGCGCCAGTACCACTCGATCGCCGCGCGCGGCTCGACGTCCGTGGAGCTGAGCGGCCCCTCGCGCGTGATCCGGTCGAGGAGCTCCGCGACGAGCGCGGCGTGCTCGCGAAAGGCGGCCGCCTCGTGCACGATCCGGTGACGGTCCCACGTCACCCGGAACCACGGCAGCTCCGCGGCCGGCAGAAGGCTGAGTCCCTTGTTGTACGCCTCGAACAGCAGCCGGTCCTCGTACAGCAGCGCGTCCGTCCACTCGCGGCGGTAGCCCGCGATTCGGGCGAGCAGGACGAGGTCGTGGTTGCGCCCGGCGACCTCGAGCGGGTCGAACTGCAGCGACCCGAGGCGCTCGACGACGGTCATGACGCTGCCGCGCTCGGCGGGGAGGGACCGCGGCGGCGCGAGGAGATGGCGGATCGCGAGGAATCGGCGCGCGACGGCAGGCGAGATCGCGAGCGGCACTGGCACCCGGCGATCGTACCGGCCTCGCTCGCCAGGCCGTGGCAGGTACCCGGCGGATATCCCGACGAATGCCCGCATCCGCGCGATGCGATGCCGCTGCAACCCCGCGCTCGCGGCGCGGCGTCGCATCGTGACCCGGCGCGGCGCGACGATGCGCGTCTCACGCCGTTTTGAGGAGGGCTCCCACCAATGCCCGAGATCTCGTTCCCGGACGTCAAGCTTCCGGACATCAAGCTGCCTGAGGGGCTGCGCGACATGAACCGCGACGACATCCAGAAGGCCGTCCCCGAGGTCCGCTTTCCCCGGTTCTCGATGCCTCGCCGATCGGACGTCAGCAAGCAGCTGGCGAAGGCCGGCAAGGAGATCGAGAAGGCCGGCAAGGGCCTCGATGACGCGCTGCCGAAGCGGTCTGCCCCGTCGCCCGTGCCGTTCGTCCTCTTCGGCATCGTCGCCGGGCTCGTCGTCGGCGTGCTCCTTGCGACGTCGTCCGCGACCGGGCCCCGCATCGGCGGCCTGATCGATGAGCTGCGCGGCCGGATCGACCGCTGGCGAACCGGGATGGGCGGGAGCGACGACTTCGAATCCGAGGCGGGAACGTATCCCGACGCGCTCCGCTCGCCGATCCAGACCGAGCCGTATTCCGCGACGATGACGGAGACGCCGAGCTCGCTCGCCGTGGGACCCGGCGATGCCACGAACGGCATCGGCACCCCGGAGGGCGTCAGCTCCGAGCGGTTCTAGTCGCCTCCGCGAAAACCGAAACACCCCCGGCCGATGCCGGGGGTGTCGTCGTTTGTCGTCGTTGTCTCGATGATCGTCAGGGTGCGACGCGCATGACCGACACGTCGTCGATGCCCGCCTCGACGAGACCCGGAGTCCCGTTGTCGGCGGCCTCGATGAGCAGGTGGGCCGTGCTTCCCGCGAACGACGCCGGGACCGCGACGTTCGCCGTCGCCCACGTCGCGGGATCGTCGCTGTTCGTGGCGAGCTCCTCGAACAGCGTCGTCGTTCCGGTCGCGGAGACGAGCTTGACCCGCAGGTAGTCGCCGGCGTTCGCCCCCGCGTAGTGCGAGAGGTAGTAGTTGAACCGGACGCCGTAGCTCGATCCCGCGGGGAGCGAGAAGTCCGGCGACCTGACGGACGTCACCCCGCCGTCGACATTGTTCGCGCTCGTCGAGCCGTTCAGCGCGGCGCCCGTGACGAGATCGGCCGAGCCGCTCGTCGTCGTCCCGAGCTGCCGGGCGCCGCCGTAGGACGTCGCCGCGGGATTTGCCCGCTGCCACGCGCCGGAGGTCGCCGTGTCGGTGCCGTCGGGGTTGACCGTCCAGCCGCGACCGATCTCGAAGTCGTCCCACAACGGCCCGCAGTGGCTCTGCGCCTGGTTGACGAGGGCGTAGGGGCAGGCGGCCGCGTCGATCAGGTAGAGGACCGCCGCCTTGTTCCGGCGCGTCTCGGGCCCGATGGTCGAGTCGTCGGGATACCACCCGACCGTCAGCTCGAACGTGAACGCGAAGATCCGGTGGACGCCGTACGCCCAGTCGCGCGTCGTACCCGCGCTGATGTAGAGGTCGCTCGCCTGCTCCGGCTTGTAGCCGTTGCTCGCGGCCATCGCCTTGCCCATCGTCGCAGCGACGAGGTGGTCCGCGGTGGTCATGTCGCCGGGGATGTCCGCCATCGTGTAGCCGTACGGCCAGAGGACGAGCCGGCCGGACGTGTGGAACGTCATCATCGTCCGGATCTGCTGGCGGCCGTTCACGACGCGGCTGTTGATGAAGTCGCGCACCGCGCGGGTCTCGGGCGCGGAGAAGGCCTTCGGGCCGCGATACATGATGTTCGCGGGGTTCGTCGACGAGCCCGCGCAGCAGCCCCAGTGGTAGTCGTAGTTCCGGTTGAGGTCCGTCCCGATCGACGTGCTCCCCGGCGTCGGCTGGCGGTTCTTCCGCCACATGTGGTACTTCCCGCCGGAGATGTCGTACTCGCTGCCGTCCGGATTGACGTTGAAGACGATCCAGATCTCGCGGGTGTTGACGAGCCGGGTGATCGTCGAGTCCGTGCCGTAGCCGCTGACCAGCCAGTGCATGATCGCGAGCGTCATCTCGACACTCATGTGCTCGCGAGCGTGGGTCCCGCCGTCGAAGTAGACCTCGGGCTCGTTCTCGTCCGTGGCCACGTTGTCGCTGATCTTCACCGCCCACAGGTCGCGGCCCTGGTAGCTCTTGCCGATGCTGAATCGCCGGACGATGTCGGGGTGCGCGGCCGCGACCGCCGCGACGTCCGCGGACATCTCGGCGTAGGTGTGGAACCCCTCCCAGCCGACCGGGAAGTCCGCGCTCAGCGTCTGGGCGGCAGCCTGGCGCGCCGGCATGACGGTCGCGGCAACGGAGCCCGGAAGCGTGACGATGGCGGCGAGGGCAAGCCCGATGACGGCGGCGTGGCCCGGGCGACGGCCGGCGGCGCGACGGATCACGGCACTCCCTCGAACAGGTGCGGGCACGGGCGTTTGCCGCGTCGCCGACCGATCCGGGCCACCGTACGTGGCGCCGGCCGGTCGTCGCTATAGCCGGTCGGGGCTAGGCCGGGTCCCCCGTCGGGCAGTACTCTCGACCGCGCACGAAGCGAAGCGGACGGGCAGCAGGCCGTCGCGGGCGGAGGCGGCCGCGCCGCCGAGCCGGCCGGGCGGCTGTCCGCCGGACCGGCTGGGGAGGACGATGGGGATCGCGCGCGGCTCCGGCCTTCGGATCTACTACGAGCTGACCGGCACCGGGCGACCGCTCGTGCTGCTGCATGGCGCGATGGGCTCGATCCAGTCGTGGCGGATCGGGGGCTATGTCGAGGCGCTCGCCGACGGCCACCAGCTCGTGCTCGTCGACCTTCGCGGCCACGGGCTGAGCGAGAAGCCGACGACGCCGCCGGCGTATGCCGTCGCGCAGCAGATCGAGGACGTCGTCGCCGTTCTCGACGACGCCGGGCTCGAATCCGCGATCCTCGTCGGGTCGTCGCTCGGCGGTGACGTCGCCCTCGGTGCGGCAGCGTTTCGGCCGGAGCGGATCGATGGCGTCGTGACGATCGGGGCGACGGGCGCGGCCGTCGGGTTCGCGGACGTCACGAAACCGAATGCGAAGGAGGTGCGGAAGATCGCGACGCGCCTTGCGAAGGAGGGGACCGCCGCGGTCGTCGGCGAGGAGGACGCCGAGTCACGGCCCGAATGGGCTCGCCATCTCCGGCGAGCGGACCCGAAGGCGATGGCCGCGCTGTGGCGCGCTCAGGCCGTCGTCAAGCGCGGCGACAAGCGGCTCGCGGAGCTGCCGCGTCCGCTTCTCGCGATCCGCGGCGAGCTCGACGCCGCGCCGCTGCCGCTCGCGGCGCCCGAAGCCGCCGCGACCGTGGTCCTGCCCGGCGAGGACCGGACGTCGGCGTTCCTTCGATCGGACCTCGTTGTGCCGGAGATCCGGCGCTTTGTGTCCGCGATCCCGATTCGCCGCACCGACTGGTAGCGCGTCAGCCCCGGTCGCGAAGCGGCGCAGGTCGCGCGCCGGCCGGCGGCCTCCCGGCCGGCTGGCCCCGTGCGGCGTCCTCCTCGTCGCTCCCGGCCGCGTCCGCTACGCCGTCGACCACGGCCTCGGCGCCGTCCGCCGCCGCCGCTGCGGTGCGGCCCGCAGCTCGCGCCGCGCCCGCCACGGCGAGCTCCGCACGTGTCACTCGCCGTCGTTCCGCCAGCACATCCGGAGCGAGGCGTTTCGTCAGCACGGCCGTCAGCTCGGCGGCCGCGACGAGCACCAGGGCCGTCAGGTAGAACCAGAGCATCACGACGGCGAATCCCGCCAGCGTCCCGTATGTCGCGTCGTACGTCGAGAAGCTCGCGACGTAGAGCCCGAAGGCCCATGTCGCGATGATCCACGCGACCGCGAACACCGCTCCACCCGCGAAGGCAAGACGCCAGGGCGGCCGGACGTTCGGTCCGTTCCGGATCACCACCGCGACCGCGCCCACGAGCAGCAGGAAGACCGCGGGCCAGCGCAGGAGCGTCACGGTCCGCGAGATTCCCGCCGGAACGCCTAGCCGCGTCACGAGCTGGTCGACGAGCAGCGCGCCGCCGACGAGCGTCACGAACGACGCGACGAGCACGCCCCCGGCGAAGACGGTGAGTGCGACGGCGAGGCCGTAGCGGACCCACGCCGGGCGCGTCTCCTCGACATCGTAGGCGCGGTTCATCGTCTTGATCAGCGCCGCCGTTCCACTGGTCGCGGCCCAGACGGCGCCGATCGCGCCGATCGAGAGGAGTCCCGGCCGGGTGTTGCCGAGAACGTGCGACAGCTCGGGGCGGATGCTCGCCGTCACCCCTTGGGGCAGGTTGTCGCCGAGGCCGCGAAGGACCGCCCCACTGGGATCGCCGTTCCCGACCCAGCCCGCCACGAACGCCGCGAGAGCCGCAAGGAAGATCCCGAACGGGAAGAGCGCGAACAGGAACCGGAAGGCGAGCTCGGCAGCGAGGCCCGTCCCGTCGTCGTCACGGAACTGGTCGACGAACGCCCGGGCGACGCC
>DASWSI010000324.1:0-5516 GCA_036402715.1 Candidatus Limnocylindrales bacterium | reverse complement strand
CCACGCCCCCGGCGGAACCCGGTCGAAGCCACGGGACCGAAGAGCCGTTCAGCTGGTCGGCCGGCGCGGACAGGACAGGCAGCGCGGACGAGACGTCGGGCGGACGCACCGCGACCGGCAAGGAATGGCTCGGCCAGCTGCAGTCGATGATCGACAACCTCGCGACGAACGCTGCGCCGGTCGTCCGGGAGATCGGTGCGAAGGCAGCCGAGCTCGCGGCGCTTGCCGGCGAGAAGGCGGGGCCGTTCGCCCACCGTGCTGCCGACGCGACCGCCCAGGCCGGCACGAAGGTCGCCGAGCGCGGTCGCACCGTCGCCGCCGAGCTCCGCCGCGATGCCGCGAAGGGCGCCGCGGACGGCACCAACGGGTCGACCTCCACGACCACGGCCACGGTCTCGCCGACCTCCGGCTCGGACTTCGGCAGCGGGACGTCGTCCCCGTCGACGGATGTCCCGGGCACCGTCGCGGACTCGCCGGACACACTCGGCGAGTAGCGCCAGGCCGGAGCGCGGAGACCGCGCCCGGCACGATTTCGCCAGCAGCATCGAAGCTCCCCACGAGCGCCGCGGGGAGCTTCGATATACTCGGACCATGAGCGTTCGACCGATCGTCCTGCTCGGCGATCCGCGGCTTCGGCTCAAGGGCCAGCCCGTCACGAGCTTCAACAAGTACCTCCACGAGCTCCTCGACGACCTCGCCCACACGATGCGCGCCGCGCCCGGCGTCGGGCTCGCTGCACCCCAGCTCGGCGAGGCCGTCCAGGCCTGCGTCATCGAGGTCGAGAATCAGCTCCACGAGCTCGTCAACCCGCGGATCGTCCGCGGGACCGGCGACGATCGCGACCTCGAGGGCTGCCTCTCGCT
This sequence comes from Candidatus Limnocylindrales bacterium, assembly GCA_036402715.1. GTDB lineage: Bacteria > Chloroflexota > Limnocylindria > Limnocylindrales > CSP1-4 > JACDAV01. The sequence goes on along the minus strand of DASWSI010000324.1, from coordinate 4,653 downwards.
TCCGGGCTACTACGCCTACGTGACCCGTCGCGACCGGGTCTGGGTCGTGGCGCAGAACCGCGTCGGCAAGAAGATCAAGGTCTCCGGGTCCGGGCTCCTCGGTCGCGCGCTCCAGCACGAGCTCGACCACCTCGATGGCAAGCTCTTCATCGACTATCTCGACTCGATGGACGAGCTCATCCCGGTCGGCCGCGCGGACGACGCCCCGGACGGTACGCAGGAGGCCGCGAAGGCCCTCGCGTGACGTCGCGCGCGGGAGCCGGCGCGCGGCCCGCGCGGACGATCTTCTTCGGCTCCGGATCGTTCGGCGTTCCGATCCTGGACGCGCTCGTCGATGCGCCGGAGGTCGACGTCGTGGCGGTCGTGTCGGTCCCGGACCGGGCCGCGGGGCGCCGCCGCGAGCCGACGCCCGTTCCCGTGGCCGCGCGCGCCGCGGAGCTCGACTTGCCGGTCCTGCAACCCGCGACGCTCCGGTCACCCGAGGCGGTCGACGCGATTGCGGCGCACCGTCCCGAGCTCGGTGTCCTCGCCGACTTCGGCCGCATCGTTCCCGGGGCGATCCTCTCGCTGCCGCCGCGCGGGATCCTCAACGTTCACCCATCGCTGCTCCCGCGACATCGCGGCGCGAGCCCGATTCCGGCATCGATCCTCGCCGGCGATGCGGAGACCGGCGTCACGCTGATGCAGATGGACGAGGGTCTCGACACGGGACCCGTCGTCGCGGTTGATCGGTGGCCGCTCGACGGGACCGAGACGTCACCGCTCCTCGAGGCCCGGGCGGCTGAAGTCGGAGCGCGGCTCGTCCGCGAGACGCTCGTGGCGTGGCTTGCTGGCGAGATCAAGCCACGGCCGCAGGACGCGGCCGCCGCGACGATGACCCGGCCGCTCCGCCGCGAGGACGGGCGGCTCGATGCGGACGCGGCCGTCGTCGATCTGGAACGGCGCGTTCGAGCGATGCAGCCGTGGCCAGGAACCTGGGTCGAGACCGTCGCCGGGAGGCTGACGATCTGGCGGGCAGAGGCCGTCCCGGGCTGGATCGGGAGCGAGCACGAGGAGCCGGGCCGGTTCGGGCGCTTCGGCCTGCACGCCCGTGATGGCTATCTCGCGTTGCGCGAGGTCCAGCCCGCCGGCGGCCGGCGGATGACGTTCGAGGAGCTGGTCCGGGGCCGGCCCGGGATCGTCGGCTCGAGCGTCATCCGCGCACCCGTCGCCTAGCGAAGGATCGCGGAGATCGTCGATGGCTTCAGGCCGTGGGCCCGAAGCCGGCTGATCATCGACGGCAGGGCATCGAGCGTGTTCCAGCCGCCGAGGTGCATGAGGACGTCCGATCCGTCCACGGCGTTCGCCACGACCTTGTCGGCGATCTGCGCGGCGGTCGGGCCGCCGTCGGAGACCGGTCGCCAGTCGATCGCATCGATCGACCACATGAAGGTCTTCGTGTAGCCGGCCGCGGCGGCCGCGTCGAGAACCCGGGTGTCGTAGGTGCCGTATGGCGGTCGCCAATACGGAGCCGGCTCCATCCCGCCGGACGCCGACCGGAGGATCGCGGCCGCGTCCTTCAGCTCGGCCTGGATGAACGCCGCGGTCGGCGCGGTCGTCGGGCACGGGGCGGTGGTCGGCGACCCCGCTCCGCCGTCACGCAGGTTGCAGTGGTGGTTCGTGTGGTTGCCGAGCTCGAACAGCTCCGGGTGTGCCCCGATCAGGGCGAGGATCGCCTTGCCGGCCGTTGTCGCGGTCATCGCGCCGGTCGGGAAGAACGTCGTGCAGGCGCGGTCGACGATGAGGCGACGGACGATGTCGAGCCCCGGGTCGAGGCGGCCTCCCATGTCGAACGTCAGCGCGATCTCCGAGTTGCCCGCCGGCAGCGCGCGATACACATGCTCCGAACCCGCCGCGATCTTCGCCGGCGAGGCGCAGCTGATGGAGCTCGCGGCGAGGACCGTCGGCGAGACGATCGGGAGCCAGTACCCGCTCCACGTCCCGGAGACGATCGCGGCATATGGCCGCCCGTTGATCATCGAGCGACCGGACGTCAGCGCAGTCGATGCCGTTGCCAGCGTGGCCTTCTTCGTGGTACCCAGCCGCCAGCCCGTGTCGAACGTGTAGCCCAGGTAGGTCCCAGGCGCGAACGTCACCGTTGCCGGCGTCGCGTACGACGCCGTCGTCACGCGACCGGGGACATAGGCGACGGACGACTCGCGGACGTAGTAGCCGGTGAGGTCGCCGGACGTGATCCGCAGGTACACGCCGCGGCCGGCGATCCACCGTCGATCGTCCGCGCCGACGTTGGCGGGCTTCGGGAGCGAGACGGTCTTCGAGGTCACGACCGTCGCCGTTGACGAGAAGGTGTAGCCGGTCTGTGGGCCGGCCTCGAGCCGGACGGGCAGCGATGCCGCCGCGGCGGACGCGGCCACGCCGAGGACCACCGTCGCGGCAACGACCGCCATGGACAGGAGAGCAAGTCGACGCATGACGAATCCGTTCGACATCGTTGGCACCCCGGGCTTCCCGCGGCGCTTCTCGCCGCTCGCCCGGATCGTCCGAGGGAGCGAGCGATGCCGAAACGGGGAAGCCGTCACAGTCGGGTCACAGGGCCGTAACCGGCCGTCGCCGTCGGGGCCGGCACCTGCGACCGGCCGGCGCGTCGACCCGGGTCGCCGGGCTCCGATGCGATAATCGGAGCGTCCACTCACCTCATCGGTTGAACCGCACGTGACCGCGCCACAGTCGCGAGACCGGCAGCTGCCGGTCATCGCCCCCACCTCCGATCCACGCCGCGGCGTCTCCGGCCTCGATCCCGTCGATCTCGAGGCATGGTTCGCCGCGCGCGGCGAATCGGCCTATCGCGCGAGGCAGGTCCTCGACGCGGTGTGGCGAAGCGGGGCGACCAGCTGGTCCGACGTCCGGACCCTCCCCTCCGCGCTGCGCGACGCCATCGACGCCGACTTCAGCTTCGACACCGTCGGCGACACGGAGCTGCGCCCGACGGACGGCGGCCTGACCGAGAAGGCGCTCCACCGGCTCGCGGACGGCGCCCTGATCGAATCCGTCCTCATGCACTACCCGGCACGGACGGGGCAGCGCGAGCGGAACACGCTCTGCATCTCGAGCCAGGCGGGCTGCGCCGTCGGGTGCCCGTTCTGCGCGACCGGCGAGCTCGGCTTCACCCGCGACCTCACCACCGCCGAGATCGTCGATCAGGTCCGCAATGCCGCGCGCCGGCTGGCGGCGGCGGGACGACGGCTGACGAACGTGGTCTTCATGGGGATGGGCGAGCCATTGCTGAATCTCGACAACGTCCTCGCGGCCGTCCAGGCGCTCGCCGACCCGGCGCGCTTCGGGCTCGGAGCCCGGCATGTCACGGTGTCGACGAGCGGGGTCGTGCCGGGGATCCGACGCCTGACCGCACTCGGCCCGCAGTTCACCCTCGCGGTCAGCCTGCACGCCGCCCGCGATCCGCTCCGTGACGCCCTGGTCCCGCTGAATCGCCGGTGGCCCGTCGCCGAGGTCGTCGACGCGGCCCGCGATCACGCGCACGCGACGGGCCGCCGCATCACCTACGAGGTGACGATGATCGGCGGAATCAATGACACAGCCGAGGACGCCGAGGCGCTCGCGAATCTTCTCGCCGGCGACCACGCCCACGTCAACCTGATCCCGATGAACCCGGTCGCCCACACGCCGTGGCAGGCGAGCCCGATGCCGGTCATCGAGGCGTTCGCCGCGCGCCTCCGCGAAGCCGGAATCTCGACGACGATCCGGCGCAACCGCGGCCAGGAGATCGGTGCGGCGTGTGGGCAGCTCGCAGCGGAGCGGAGCGGCGAGCCGGCCGCGCCGGCTGTCGCGCGGCGCCGCGAGCGAATCGTCCGCGAGAGCGCGGCAGCGCTCCGGGGCGAGCGGAGCGCGCAGCCGGTGCCGAGCGGAGTCGGGGACTAGCGTGGCCGAGGGCCGTGCACGCGTCGCGGCGAGCATCCTCGATGCCGACTTCGCCAACCTGGGATATGCGATCAAGCGCGCCGAGCGCGCGGGCGCGGACCGGATCCACATCGACGTCATGGACGGCCACTTCGTCCCGAACCTCACCTTCGGGCCGAAGATGATCAAGGCCCTTCGGCAGCGGACCGAGCTGCCGCTCGACGCGCATCTCATGGTCTCGGAGCCCGGGCGCTTCATCCACGAGTACCTCGACGCGGGCTGCGATTCGGTCACGATCCACGTCGAGATCGACGAGCCGATCGCGCCGACGCTCGAGGCGATCCGCGCCGCGGGGCGCGCGGCCGGTCTGTCCGTGAAACCGGCAACGCCGTTGTCCGCGCTCGAGCCGTATCGGCTCCTCCTCGATATCGTCCTCGTCATGACGGTCGAGCCGGGATTCGGCGGCCAGGCGTTCATGAAGGACGTGGCGAAGGACAAGCTGCTCGCCGCGCGCGAGTACCTCAGCCACAAGCCGGTCGGTGGCGAGGTCCACGTCGACGGCGGAATCAACCGCGAGACGGCAGAGCTCGTCGGCGGGCTCGGCGTGGACATCCTCGTCGTGGGCTCGGCGCTGTGGATCAAGGGCCACGACATGGGCCGCGAGATCCGGCTGGTCCGGGCGCTCGCGGACGAGGGCTACCAGTACCAGCTGAACGATGGCAAGCCGCCGATTCCGCG
>DASWSI010000323.1:0-4622 GCA_036402715.1 Candidatus Limnocylindrales bacterium | reverse complement strand
ACCCGCGCGCCTCGGAGGCGACCCGGATCTCCGTGATGACGTCCTGGCCGGCCATGTAGAGCGGGCTCAGCGGATGGCGTCGGGCGCGGACGGCGTCCTCCGGCGCACCGGCCGTGACGTCGCCCTCGGGCGTTCGGACGTGAAACCGCACGTGGCCCGCCTCGGGGAGTGGGAACTCCGTCGCCGCCGTCATCGACGAAGCGGCATCGGACGCCGCCCGGAGGAAACGCTTGGCTGCCGCACGCACCGCAGGCCGCTCCCCCGCCCCGAGGGTCCCGCCGCCCGTGCTGATGTACAGGCTCACCGTCCCGTCGGCTACGGCGACGAGCGACGCCGTGCCGCCGCGAAGCGCCATCTCCATGAGGGCGACGGACGCGCCCATCCAGTCGCCCTCGGGGATCGCCAGCGTCGCGGGATCGAGATGCAGCACCTGCGCACGGAGGCCGAGGTACGGCGATCCGCCACCCTCGCGCCCGAAAAGCCGTCCGAGCCGTGGCACCAGCTCAGCCCGCCGCGCCGACGACGCGGGTCTCGCGCGACCGAAGCCGCGCATAGCCCGGCTTCACGACCTCCGCGATGATCCGCAGCCGCTCGTCGAACGCCGCGAACGCGCTCTTCATCGCGTTGATCGTCAGCCACTCCATCTCGCCGAGCCCGATCCCGAACGCCTCGTCGAGCACCTTGAACTCGCTCGACAGGGTCACGTTCGACATGAGGCGATTGTCCGTGTTGACGGTGACCCGGTAGCGGAGCCGCCGAAGCAGGTCGAACGGGTGCGCCTCGATCGACGCCGCGGCGCCGGTGTGGACGTTGGAGGTGGGGCACATCTCGAGCGGCACGCGCCGATCGCGGACGAACGTCGCGAGCCGGCCGAGCTCCACGGAGCCGTCGTCGCGGACGAGGATGTCGTCGACGATCCGGACGCCGTGGCCCAGCCGCTCCGCGCCGCAGTACTGGAGCGCCTCCCAGATCGACGGCAGCCCGAACGACTCGCCGGCGTGGATCGTGATGTGGAAGTTCTCGCGCCGGACGTACTCGAAGGCATCGAGGTGGCGCGTCGGCCGATAGCCCGCCTCCGGGCCGGCGATGTCGAAGCCGACGACGCCCTGGTCGCGCCACCGAACCGCACATTCCGCGACCTCGACGGAGCGCGCGGCCTGCCGCATCGCCGTGACGAGGATCTTCATGACGATCGGCGTCCCGGCGGCCGCGGCGCGCTCCATCCCGATCCGGAACCCCTCGACGTTCGCGGCGACGACCTCGTCGAGCGTCAGCCCGCGCTCAGTCGAGAGCTCCGGCGCGTACCGGATCTCCGCGTAGACGACTCCGTCCGCGGCGAGATCCTCGGCGCACTCCGCCGCGACGCGGATGATCGCGTCGCGCTCCTGCATGACGCCGACCGTGTGGGCGAACGTCTCGAGGTACAGCTCGAGGGACTTGCGGTCCGCGCCGCGCCGGAACCACGCGGCGAGGTCCGTGGGATCGGACGTCGGGAGGCCGGCATAGCCGTATTCGGCGGCGAGGTCGACGATCGTCTCCGGGCGCAGCCCGCCATCGAGATGGTCGTGGAGGAGCGCCTTCGGTGCCTGGCGGATCGTGTCGAGGGTGAGCAAGAACAAGCCTCGCGTCGGTTGGCGCGGATGGTACCGCGGCCGGTTCGACGCGAGGCGTTCGTTGATCGCTGGCCGGACGCCCGGCTAGACCTCGATCGGCAGCTCGTAGACCTCGTCCGTCGGGTGGCCGGAGGCCTGATGGACGCGCTTGACCGCTTCCTTCGAGGGACCCGTCGCGAGGCAGAACACCTTGCCGGACACGGGATCGAGCCACGCTCGCTCGAAGTGGACACCCTCCGCGCCCTCGTTCTTCAGGTCGCGCTCGTGCGCCTCCTTGAGCTGCTGCGCCGTGACACCCACGAACCCGTCGTGCACGTCCATGAACTTCGCCACCCTGGCCTCCTCAATCCGACGGCCGCTCCATGGCGGCGGTTCGCAAGCGTACCCTCAGAGGACTGACGACATCGAGGAGGGTCTCATTGCCAGCCGTCCGCGTCACGAACGAGAGCCACGGCATCGCCTGGGCGCTGGAGCTGGACCGCGACGACCTGCTCCCCGGCCGGATCGCGACCGGGACGCTGCGGCTGTCGATCAACCGCGACGTCGAGACCCGCGGCCTCATCGCCTCCCTCGTCGCGACGGAGCGCTGGCAGCACCAGGAGACGCACTCGGACGGCCAGGGCCACACCTCGACGCGGACCGTGACGACGACGGACGTGATCGCGCGCGAACCGGTGCAGCTCTTCGGTCCCACGACGCTGACGAAGGGCGAGACCCGTGAGATGAAGGTCGAGATCCCGGTTCCGCCGCTCGGCCCCGCGACGCTCGACGCGAAGGTGAGCGGCGTGTCGTGGGAGATCGACGCCAAGGTGGACCTCGCGGGCGGGTTCGATTCGGGGCTCGTCGTCCCGGTCCGTGTCCTCCAGCCGACCGCCCTGCTGCGAGCCGGCGTCGTCCACGTCGGCGAGTTCGCGCTCTACCCGGCGGCGGACGCCGTGACGGACGGCGCCCGTGCCTCGCTGTCGCTCGACCCGATGCCGCTCTGCGTGGGTGCCCCGTTCACCGGCTCGCTGACGATCGAGACGGACAAGCCGCTCGACCTGCAGGAGGTCCGTCTCGAGCTGCGGGTCCACGTCAAGGCGACCGTTTCGTCCGGGCTCGAGGAGGACATCGTCCTGTGGACGGGCCGACTCGCGGGTGCCGGCGAGTTCGGTGGGGCGAGCCACGTCTTCCCGATCGCGGGCGACCTGCCGCTTCGGGACCTGCCGACGATCGAGCTTCCCCACGGCCGAACCGACGCCGCGTTCCACGTGATCCTGGCCCGCGCCTGGAGGCGCGACCCGCATCTCGTCCGCGACGTGTCGGTCTGCTCGACGACGGAGCTGTAGCGCGCCGCGTGGCCGCCGAAAGCCGCCGACGCCGACGCCGACGCCCGGCCCGCTAGCCCGCGCCGTCCAGCCGCGACCGAGCCGCGGCGATCGCCGCCCGAACCCGCGCCGGCGCCGTCCCGCCCTCGACGTCGCACGCCGCGATCGCGGCTTCGACGGTCGCGGCCTCGCGCAAGGCGTCGCCGATGCCGGGATCCTCCGCGACGCGACGGGCCGCGGCGTCGTCGCTCGCGACAAGCGCGTCGCGGATCGCCGCGTCGTCGAGCGCGGTGAGCGCAACACCGGACGACTCCGCCCCGGCCACGAGCCGGCCCACGATCTGATGCGCGACCCGGAAGGCGACACCGCGCCGGACGAGCGTGTCGGCGACGGACGTCGCGGTCGTGAATCCCTCCGCCGCCGAGGCGAGCATCCGGTGGCGATCGATCGTCAGCGTCGCGACCAGCCCGGCGAGGACGCCGAGTGACCCTTCGAGCGCCGCGACTGCGCCGAAGAGCGGCGGCTTGTCCTCCTGGAGGTCGCGCTGATAGCCGAGTGGCAGCCCCTTGAGCAATCCGAGAACGGCGGTCAGCGCGGCGGTGGCGCGCGCGGTCTTGCCGCGGATGAGCTCCGCGGGATCGGGGTTCCGCTTGTTCGGCATCATCGAGCTGCCGGTCGAGAAGGCGTCGGCGACCCGGACGTAGCCGAATCGCGGGTTCGACCACCACGTGATCTCCTCCGCGAACCGCGAGAGATGGACCATCGCGAGCGCAACCGCGGCCAGCGTCTCGACGACGAAATCGCGGTCCGACACGGCATCGATGCTGTTCGCGGTCACGTCGTCGAAGCCGAGCTCCGTCGCCGTGGCGCGGCGGTCGAGCGGGTAGCCCGCGCCCGCGAGCGCGCCCGCGCCCAGCGGTGAGACGTTCGCGCGGCGCCGCGCATCGGCCAGGCGGCCGCGATCGCGCTCGAGCATCTCGACATAGGCGAGCAGGTGATGGCCGAAGAGGATCGGCTGCGCCGGCTGGATGTGCGTCGTGCCGGCGAGGATCGCGTCGCCATCGCGCTCCGCGAGCTCGACGAGTGCGCGCTCCAGGTCGACGAGCCCGCCGTCGAGCCGGCCGATCGCTCGCCGCAGCCAGAGCCGGAGATCCGTCGCGACCTGGTCGTTGCGGGATCGGCCGGTGTGGACCTTCGCGGCGACGGGCCCGACGCGCTCGCCGAGAGCCGCCTCGATGTTCAGGTGGATGTCCTCGAGCGCGGGATCCCACTTGACGTTGCCGGCAAGGACGTCCGCGGCGAGCTGCTCGGGCCGCCGACGAGCTGCTCGACCTCGTCGTCGCCGAGGACACCGGCGCGGCCGAGACCGTGGACGTGCGCGATCGAGCCGAGGATGTCGTCCTCGGCCAGCGCCGCATCGGTGTCGATCGAGCGGCTGAAGTCCGCCACCCGTGCATCGCCGTCCTCGGCGAATCGGCCGCCCCAAAGTCGCACCCGCGCCTCCTTCAGTTCGCATCGTAAAGGGCCCGGGTGATGCCAATTGGCAAATCGCTCGAAAGTGCCATGTGTCGGCGTGCACCGCTGGGTTACTCTCGGATCGTGCCCGGCGCGCCGAGAGGGTGGGCCACGAGAGGGCGGCACAATCCTTGGAGGGACATGCGCTTGAGCCGCTCGATCCGTCACGCCGCCGCGCGCCTTGCGG
>DASWSI010000322.1:0-4616 GCA_036402715.1 Candidatus Limnocylindrales bacterium | reverse complement strand
GGACCCTGACCGTGCCGGTGGCCGGCTGTTCGTCGTCGCGACACCCATCAGGAATCTCGCCGACGTGACGCTACGCGCGATCGAGGTCCTCAGGGCCGTTCCTCTCGTTGCCGCCGAGGACACGAGGCTGACGCGGCGTCTGTTTGCGCGGCACGGGATCGAGACGCGGCTGATCAGCTATCACGCGCGCAGCGCACCGAGCCGCGAGGCGGAGCTCGTCCGGCATCTCGCGTCCGGCGCCGATCTCGCACTCGTCACGGACGCCGGTACCCCCGGAGTGTCGGATCCGGGCGAGGGCCTCGTCGTGGCGTGGGCCGAGGCGGGCGGCACGGTCGTCCCGATCCCCGGCGCGTCGGCGGTGCTCGCGGCGATCGTCGCGAGCGGTGTCGCGGGCGCCCGATGGGGGTTCGAGGGATTCCTGCCACGAAGCGGCCGCGACCGGCGCGAGCGTCTGGCGCGGATCGCGTCCGACGATCGGGCGACGGTCATCTTCGAGGCACCGACGCGAATCGCGGCGACGCTCCGCGACCTTGCCGCCGCGTGTGGTGACGGACGGCGCGGCGCGGTGTGCCGCGAGCTGACGAAGCTGCACGAGACGATCGTCCGCGGCACGCTCGGCGACCTCGCCCGGCTCGCGCACGAGGGCGACATTCCGGCGCGCGGCGAATTCGTCGTCGTCGTCGCACCCGGTGCCGTCGCGCCGGGCGGGGGCGCAGCTCCCGGGATCGCCGACGACACGACCCGACTCCAGGAGGCGCTCGCCGCCGTCGAGCGCCTGACCGCGGCTGGTGCCGCGCGGGGCGATGCCGCCCGCGAGGTTAGCGCCGCCACCGGCATCCCGCGCCGGCGGCTGTACGGCGCTCCGGACCGCGGCGAGCCCCGAAGTGCAGCGCGCCGCGACTCCAACGGAACGGAGCCGCGAGCGAACCGGTGAGCGCGCCGCGCGACGGCACGGAGCTCCGGCAGTCTCCTGAAACAAAGGCCGGCGGCGCCGGAGGGGAGGTCGGCGCCGCCGGAATGGGATGAGCGATGTTCAGGCCGCGGCAACCTCCTCCGCGATCGGCTCAGACGCGGGGACGGACGGTTCGTCCGCGTCGAGGGCCGCGGCCTGCGCCGCCAGCCCGTCGGCGGCCGACTCCGCGTCGTAGTCCTTCTTCCGCCGGCCCGACAGCATCTCGACGTGGCCCGCGACGACCTCCGTCTTCCAGTGCCGCTGGCCGCGGTCATCGTCCCAGGAACGCGTCTGCAGCCGGCCCTCGACGGCCACCTGCTGGCCCTTGCCGAGGTACGTGCCGCAGATCTCTGCGAGGCGGTCCCACGTGACGACGTTGTGGTACTCCGCCTTCTCCTTGCCGTTCCCGGCGTACTCGTTCGTCGCCACCGAGAACTGCGTGACGCTCTTGCCGCTCGCGAGGCTCCGCATCTCCGGGTCGCGCGTGAGGCGACCCGTCAGCAGGACCTTGTTCATCGGCCCATCTCTCCTTCCCGGTCGGGTGGCGGTCACCGTCCCGACCCTGCGTGTCCGGCGGATTGGCGTGGCGGGTACACCGGAACGTAGCAGCGGGTCATCGCCGGCGGCTTCGTTCGTCATTCACGGCGACGTATTCGGCGCCGCGGAGGGGCGAGTGGTCGCCGACCTGGCACCAAGGGCCGCCTTCGGTAGTCTTGTCGCCGTCCGACTCCCGATCGAGGTGCGCGATGACCCGCTTCGTCGTCGACGCGAGCGCCGTCCTTCACGTCGCGAGCACGAGGCTCGTCGTGGCGCGCGAGCATCAGCTCCTCGCCCCGACGCTCCTGCGGTCGCAGACGCTCTCGGCACTCCACGAGGCGGTCCAGCGGGGCGAGATCGCACCCGAGGTCGCGCGCGAGCGGTTGGCGCGGGTCAACGGGATGCGGATCCGGCTCCTCGGGGACGCCGTGCTGCGGCGCCGCGCCTGGGAGGTCGCCGACAAGCTCGGCTGGGCCTCGACCTACGACGCCGAGTACGTCGCGCTGACGCAGCTCCAGGGCGACGCGTTCATCACCCTCGACGAGGACCTCGCGCGGCGGCTCGACGGCATCGTCGCAATCGCACCGGTCGACGACCTTCGGTAGGCTCGTCCGCGCGATGGGGAGAGGAGGTGCCGGCCCCGGCGGTGCAGGCCCTTTCGGCGGGTCGGCGGTCGGCGAGGCCGGCGGTGAAGGCGGGCATTGCGGACCGTACCAGCGGCTGCTCCACTCGCACGCAACTGGCGCTCAACCGACGCTCACCGCACCCGGACGGCAGGCCCGTGACGGAACGTCGGCACGTTCGCCTTGTCAGCCCGTCGCGAGCTCTCCGGACGGCTTCTGGCGCGGCCGCTTGCGACCCCGCTCCGGCTCCGGCTCCGACGCGCCAGGCGCCTCGGCGGGCACGGCGGTCGGCCGCGGAACGCCGGGCGCCGCAGGAGAGCCGTGATGCGCCGCCGATGCGGCGATCATCGCCACGACGCGCGCATCGGGCTGCGGTGCTCGCCGCGCGTACAGATCGCAGAACACGGCGATGAGCTCCGGATCGAACTGGGTCCCGGAGTGTCGGCGGAGCTCCGCGATCGCCTGCTCGTGCGTCATCGCCGGCTTGTAGGGTCGGTCGTGGGTCATCGCGTCGTACGCGTCCGCGATCGCGACGATCCGGGCGCCGAGCGGGATGTCGTTGCCGCGCAGCCCGTATGGATAGCCGTGGCCTGAATACCGCTCGTGGTGATGCAGGATGATCGGGACCGCGTCGCGAAGGGTCGTGGCCTGCTCGAGGATGACCTGCCCGATTCGCGGATGCTGGACGACGGATCGCCACTCGGCGGACGACAGCGACGTCGGCTTCTCGAGGATCTCGGCCGGCACGGCGACCTTGCCGAGATCGTGCAGCAGCGCGGCGACCTTGAGGCGGTCGATCTCGGGCTCCGGCAGGTCGAGCTGGCGGCCCATCGTCACGACGATCGAGGCGATCAGGGCGGACGGCTGGCCGCTGTAGTGCGGGAGCGGCGCGACGATGGCCGTGAGCGCGGCGGTCGCAGCCTCGCGCGCCGCGCGGCCCACCTCCATCGCGCGGGCACGACCGAGTGGCGAGATCGGCGCCCGCGGGACGCGGGCGTCGTCGTCCGGCTCGGCAAAGATGTAGGTCTGATTTCGGCCGAGCGACTTCGCCGAGTACATCGCCGCGTCGGCGTCGCGAACGAGCGCGTCGACCCGAAGCAGCTGGCCGATGCCGCCCGCGATTCCGATCGACACGGTGACCGTGAGATTCGGGTTGCCATCGACGCTGAACCGAAGGCGCTGGACGAGCTGCCGCAGCTTCTCGGCGAGGAGGGCGGCCTCGTCGACGTCCGTCTCGCTGAGGAGGAGCATGAACTCCTCGCCACCGTAGCGGCCCAGCGTGTCCGTGTTCCGGAGGTGGGTCTTGATCGCCTGGGCGACGCCACGAAGGACGACGTCACCGACGGCGTGTCCGTAGCTGTCGTTGACGGCCTTGAAGTGATCGATGTCGACGAAGGCGACCGAGAACGGCCGGCTGTAGCGTGTCGCCCGCTCGACCTCCGTGAACAGGGCGCCGAGCAGCGACTGGCGGTTGGCGACGCCGGTGAGCTTGTCGATCGAGGCGGCTTCCTGGGTCGTCGCGATCGTCACCGAAAGCGCGTTGATCGCCGTCGCGAGGCGGCTCTCGAGGCCACCCGGTGGAACCTCGACCGCGACGGCAAGGTCGCCGCTCGCCATCCGCTCGGCGGCCTGGATCAGCCGTCCGAACCGGTAGCGGACGTAGGCGAAGATCAGGAGCGACGAGAGTGACACGCCGACCATTGCCGCGGTCATCGCGGCGAGGATCGACCGCGCGCCGTCGTCCACCCACGAGAACAGCACGTTGGGGTCCGCGAAGAGGAGGATGGCAAGGCCGACCGGGGCCACCAGGCCCAGGCCCCCGAGCAGGCGCATCACCGAGCCAGCCTACCGGCGCCGAATGGCCCGCTGCCCGGTACCGGTGGTACTGCGACTCAGGTACCACTGGTACCCCGGATTGCTCCGCTCGAACCGTCCCGGGCGCCACCAGCCTGTATACTTCGGCGGTCCTCGACAACCGCGGGGTCGGAGCCCGCGATCCAGGAGGTCAGCGATTGCTCGAGTGAGGGGCATCGCCCGTTCAGAGAGACGGACGAGCTCCCAGGCCCGAACCGGCCGCCGAACGGGTGGTCGGGCATCGCGGGAGATGTCTATCCAGGTCCCTTTCCCAAGGGGCCTTTTTCTTTGGGAGCGGTCGCGCTTACGCCGCATCCGGGCGTTGCGCCGCTCCGCGCCTCGCTCACGCACGACGGGTGCGCTCGCTCACGTGCTCGGCCTGCGCCTTGGCACCGCCCGCCTGACGAGCGCTCGGTGCGATTCCGCGGCGGGACAGCGCTGATGCCGGCGACCGTGATCGTCGGGCTCCAGTGGGGCGACGAGGGCAAGGGCAAGACGACGGATTTCCTCGCCGAGCAGGTCGCGATGGTCGTCCGCTACCAGGGCGGCGACAACGCCGGTCACACCCTGATGCTCGGGGACGAGGTCTTCAAGCTCCATCTCGTCCCGTCCGGGATCCTGTACCCGCACATCATCCCGGCCATCGGGCC
>DASWSI010000321.1:0-6028 GCA_036402715.1 Candidatus Limnocylindrales bacterium | reverse complement strand
AGCGCACCGACGAGCCGCAGCTCCTCCGTGGCGCTCGGGCGCTTCTTCGCGGCTTCGCCGAGGACCGCGTCGATCGTGTCGCGCGCCATCACCCGGTATGTCGTGTACTTGCCGCCCGTGACGCGAACCAGGCCGGGCCGTTCAACCGTGACCCGATGCTCGCGCGACGCCTTGACCGTCGAGCCGGAGCCCGGTGACGCCGCGAGCGGCCGGAGGCCGGCATACGTCCCGACGACGTCGGCACGGGTGAGGTCGACATCGAGGGTTCGGTTGACCGCGGCGAGCAGCTCGTCGACGTCCTCGGCGGTCGCGGAGGGTCGCTCCGGTGAGCCGGTGTACGCGTCGTCCGTGGTTCCGATGAGCCAGTGGCCCGGCCACGGGACGAGGAACAGGATCTTGCCGGGGACCCTGATCGTCAGGCCCGTTCGGCTCTGGATCCGGTTGCGGCGAATGATCAGATGGGCGCCCTTGCTCGGGAGGACGCGACCCCCCGGCGCCAGCGGGGCGTTCGGCTGTGCCATCCACACGCCTGTTGCGTCGACGACGGAAGCGCTGCGAATCTCGAGCTCGGCGCCGCTGATCTCGTCATGAGCCCGGATCCCGGCGACTCGCCCATCGCGCTCGAGGACGCCGGTCGCCCCGACCCGCGTCACGACGGTCGCGCCGAGCGACTGAGCGGTTCGCGCGACCGCGAGCGTGTAGCGCGCGTCGTCCTCGACCCCGTCGTGATAGACGATCCCGCCGCGAAGCCCCTTCGGCCGGAGTGCCGGCGTCCAGGCGATCGCGTCATCGCGGCTCAGGTGCGTCGCAAACCCGCCCTCGCGCCGCGATCCGAGCAGGTCGTAAAGCAGCAGCCCTGAGCCATAGAACGTGCGGTGGACGAGCGGCAACCCGTAGATCGGGAACATCAGCGGCTCGAGCCGGACGAGATGTGGAGCGAGGCGGAGCAATCGCGAGCGCTCGGCGAGCGCCTCGAAGACGAGGCCGAAGCGGAACTGCTCCAGATAGCGCAGCCCGCCGTGGATCAGCCGCGACGACCGGCTCGACGTTCCCGCGGCGATGTCGTCCTGCTCGACCAGGCACGCGCGGAGGCCTCGGCTGACGGCATCGAGAAGGGCGCCGCAGCCGACGATCCCGCCACCCACGATGACGACGTCCCACTCGTTCGACGCGAGCGTCGCGATGTCCGCCTGCCGAGCCGCGACCGGTGAAGCCTCGATCGTCATCCCGAGGCCGGCCGCCGCGTGATCTGCCACAGCACCCACGCCGTCCCCGCGATGAGGACCACGATCGCGATCGGCAGGCGGCTGAAGAGGTCGTGAATCCCCGGGATGAAGATCGCGATCGCCGCGACCACGAGCACGACCGCGACGACGAGGACGGCGACGGTCAGGACCGCCCGGACCTCGTCCTGCCACCGTGCGGGCCGCTCCGGGGTGGTGTCAGCCACGGTCGGCATTCGGGGGAATCCCGATCGGCGCGACGAGGACACGTCCGGCGAGGGCCGCGCCCGTGCGCGTCAGGAGCCCGGTCTTCGGTCGGTGGAAGGTGACCGTGAGATCCGCCTGGACGACGGGCTCCGACGGCTGCCCGGACGAGAGGTCGACGGCGGTTGGCGTGTCGACCGCGACGATCGGGACGCCTGCCTCGCGCGCCCGGTGGATGGTCTGGACGGCGGTCCGGATCGGGTCCCGGAGCGTCCCTCGGACGCCGGTTCCGAGAAGCGCGTCGACGACGACCGCAGCGCGCTCGATCCCCTGGGCGAGGATCGCGGCCTCTCGCGGGCCGGCGACGTGGACGCGGGTGACGCGGTGATCCCCCTCGAGACGGTCCCAGTTCCGTGCCGCATCGCTGCCGCGGGGGCGCGCGTCCGAGCTGACGAGGGCGACGATCACGTTGGCGCCGGCACGAGCGAGACGGCGCGCGGCGACGAAGCCGTCACCACCGTTGTTGCCCGGCCCGGCGAGGACGAGGATCGGGCCGGTCCCCCACCGTTCCTGGTCGACGGCCAGCGCGCGCACGGCGGCGGCGACCGCCGTTCCGGCGTGCTCCATGAGCCGCGCGCCGGGGATCCCGAGAGCCTGGGCGCGCCGGTCCGCACCGGTCATCGCCTCCGCGCCGATCGCCGATCGCGCCGCCGCGACGCTCCATCGCTTCCGCAGGGCGCGCAGGTCGAGCTCGAACAGCGACGGATCGTCCGCCGGGAGAAGCGCGTCGCCGCGGCCTGATTCGGTCGCGGCGGACTGGGGGATGGTCATCTCGCGATCAAGGGTAGCCGAGCCACGCATCGGTGGGCCGCCGGCGCTCAACGGCCGGGGCGGCGAGGCCTCGACCGCGATCATCCCGTCGGCAGGCGGGCACGCACCACGATGCCTTCGTCGAGCTCGAGGAGGCCGTCCGCCGCGAGCGCGCGGAGCGCGCCAACGATCCGCGGCTTGTCGTGCTCCCCGATGTCGTCGCCAAAGGTCGTCCAGCCGTCGACAGGCTCGTCGCGGAGACGATCGAGGATCCGGCCGCGCAGCCACCGGGACGTCGAGGCAAACCGTGGCGCGGCGCGGCGACGCGCGGATGGCTGCGCTGGGACGGCGACCGCCGCGAACCGGCACCACGGTCGCGCCGGGCACTCCTCGCACGCGGGGCGCGGTCGGCAGAACGTCGCGCCGACGTCCATGACCGCGTGCGTCCAGTCGCCCGGCCGTTCGGCTGGGACCACCGCATCGGCGAGCGCCTGGAGCTCGCGCGGGTCCATCGCGCGGCCGGCGACGCGCGCCAGGACACGGCGGACGTTCGTGTCCACCGGACCCACGCGGTGGCCGAACGCGATCGCCGCGACCGCCCTCGCGGTATAGGGCCCGATGCCCGGCAGCCGCTCGAGCTCCGCCAGGTCGTCCGGTACGTGCCCGCCGTGTCGGGCGACGATCTCCTGCGCGGCGCGGCGGAGGTTCACCGCGCGGCGGTTGTAGCCGAGACCGCGCCAGGCACGGAGCACGTCGGCCGCGCTCGCCATCGCCAGCGCCGAGACGGTCGGAAACGCGGCCATGAACCCGACCCATTTCTCCGCCGCGCGGGCGATCTGCGTCTGCTGCGCCATCGCCTCGGAAACGAGGATTGCGTACGGATCGCGGGTCGCGCGGAACGGCAGAGAGCGGCCGCGAGCGTCGTACCACGAGAGGACGGCGTCGCGGAGTTCGTGGGGCACGATGGTCGCCGCGTCGCCGTCATCGTGATTCGTGTCGCGCGAGCCGGAAGGGACAGCGACGACGACGCCCACATCCGTACGATAGCCCGCCGATGGAGGCGTCGATGAGACTGGGTGCCGCGTTCTGGATTCAACGAACGGGCTGGCCGGAGCTGCGCGATGCGTGCGTGGCGGCCGAGCGTGCCGGGTTCGACACGCTGTGGCTCGACGACCACCTGCTCGCCGACGAGGGCGACTGGCACGACTCGAAGTTCGAGGGCTGGTCGACGCTCGCCGCCGTGGCCGCGGTCACGACCCGCGCCCGACTCGGCCTGCTTGTGTCCGCGAACACGTTCCGCAACCCGGGGCTCACCGCGAAGCTCGCGACGACCCTCGACCACATCAGCGGCGGTCGCGCGATTCTTGGGATCGGTGGCGGGTGGTTCGAGCGGGAGCACGACGCGTTCGGGCTCGAGTTCGGGACGGGCTTCGGTGAGCGGCTCGACCGGCTCGACGAGTCCGTGATGCTGATCCGGCGACTGCTCGACGGCGAGCGCGTCACGCACGAGGGCCGCTTCTACACGTTCCACGACGCGCTCTGCGAGCCGCGCCCGGTCCAGAAGCGGCTGCCGATCCTCATCGGTGGCTCCGGGCCGAAGAAGACCCTGCGCACAACCGCCCGCTACGCCGACGCGTGGAACACGTCCGGCACGATCGACGAGGTTCGCGAGAAGGTCGCGACGCTCGAGGCGCATTGCCGCGACGCCGGCCGCGACCCGGCCGCGATCGAGCGGACCGTCAGCTTTCCGATCGTCATCCGCGACGACCGAGGCGCCGCCGAGACCCGCTTCCGCGAGCTCCTCGACTACAACGGCGCGCCGGACATGGGCGAGGGCCCCGTGCTGCTCGGGTCGCCGGCGGAGCTCGCGGCTGAGCTTCGGCCATTCGCGGAGCTCGGGTTCTCGCGGCTGATCGGCCGGCTGCCGGGACCGTACGACCGCGAGACGATCGAGCGCATCGGTGAGGTGGGCGCGGCGCTCGGCGATGCGTGACCGTGGCTGACGGGCGCGTCGTCGTCCTCGCCGGCGGCGTGGGTGGAGCGAAGCTCTCGCACGGCCTCCAGGCCCGGCTCGGATCCGCGCTCACCGTGATCGTCAACACGGGCGACGACCTCGAGCGCCACGGCCTCGCGATCTGGCCGGACCACGACACCGTGATGTACACGCTCGCCGGGCTCGACGACCGCGAGCGCGGCTGGGGCCTGCGCGACGAGACCTGGGTCGTCAGCGCCCAGCTCGAGGCGCTCGGCGAGGAGACATGGTTCCGGCTCGGCGACCGGGATTTCGCGACCCACATCGCGCGGTCGGCGCGCCTCGCCGGGGGCAACCGCCCAACCGCCGTCGCTCGCGCGCTGCAGCAGGCGCTCGGCGTCGCGGCCGTGATCCTGCCGATGACGGACGACCGGGTGCGGACGGAGGTCCGAACCGACGACGGCTGGCTCGAGTTCCAGGAGTACTTCGTCCACCGCCACCAGGAGCCGACGGTTCACGAGGTGCGGTTCGCGGGCATCGAGGCCGCACGAGCGACGGCGGAGGTGTCCGACGCCCTCGATGCCGCGACGACGATCCTCGTCGCGCCATCGAACCCCTTCGTCTCCGTCGCACCGATCCTCGCCGTTCCCGGGATCCGCAGCCGCATCGACGCCGCGAAGGCCCGCGGCGTCCCGGTCGTCGGCGTCTCGCCGATCGTCGGCGGCCGCGCGATCAAGGGGCCCGCGGACCGGATGCTGGCCTCGCTGGGGCACGAAGCCACGGCGCTCGGTGTCGCCCGCGAGTACGCCGGCCTCGTCGATGGGTTCGTGATCGACACGGTGGACGCCGCGCTCGCGCCGGCCGTCGAGGCGCTCGGGCTTCGCGTCCACGTCACCGACACCGTGATGACGGACGATGCCGCGCGAGCGCGTCTCGCGGCCGAGATGCTCGAGTTCGCCGGCCGCGAGTGACGGGTACGATGCCGCGATGCACGCCGCCCCGCCTCCCGCCACGCGACGGCTCGTCATCGTCATCCCGGTGGGAACGCTCGACGGGGCAAAGTCGCGGCTCGGCGGGTCGCTCGACGCGGAGGAGCGGCGCGACCTCGCGATCCGGCTCCTGACGCGGACGATCGCTGCGGCGAAGGCGACGCCGGGTGTCGCCGAAGTTCTCGTCGTAACGCCGGACGACGATGTCCGGGCGATCGCGACGACGGCCGGCGCGCGGCCGCTCCGCCAGCGGAGCCAGGGCCTCAACTCCGGGCTGCGCGAGGCGCGTACCGATGCGCTCGCCGCCGGCGCGGACGCGATCGCGATCCTGCCGATCGATCTGCCGATGGTCACGTCCGCGGCGCTCGCGGCGGCCCTTGAGCCCCTCGCAGAACCGGATCGGCCGCTCGTCGTCATCGTCCCCGACCGCCACGGCCGCGGAACGAACTTCCTCGTGGTCGCGCCGCCGGATGCGATCGAGTTCGGGTTCGGTGGCGACAGTCGCGCCGCGCACGCGGCCTGTGCCCGCGACGCCGGCGCTCGGCTCGTCGAGCTCGATGGTCCGCTGCGCCTCGATCTCGATACCCCGGACGACCTGCTCCTCGTCGAAGAGGTCGCGCCGGAGGCCGTGGGTGCCGGCTGACGGCCCGGCCGGCGGAGCCGCGAACGCGGAGCGGCCGCGCGACGACTCGAGCGCCGAAAGCGCCGGCCGCGTCGAGGTCATCGCGCTCCTCGGAATCCCGGAGGTAGGCGCGGGCGACCCGCTCGAGGAGCTGCTGGGCGAGGCGATGGAGCGCACTGCGGGCGTCCTGCCACTCCGCGACGCAGAC
>DASWSI010000320.1:0-2153 GCA_036402715.1 Candidatus Limnocylindrales bacterium | reverse complement strand
CGTTCGACCCGAAGACGCTCCGCGGGGTCGAGGCCGCGGCAGGCGCGTACCGGGCGAGGCTCACCTTGCAGGCGCAGGGCGCGCTCGTCGACTTCCTCGCGGTAGACGTCGACGCGCTTCGCGCAGTGGACGCCGGGACGCCCGCCGATCCCGGCTTTCCGCGCGAGATGACGCAATCCGTCGCGGCCGGCGCATCGCCGCTCCCGGCGATCGTGTCGACGACGCTCAGTGGCGCCGGCCGGAAGCTGTCACTCGGGGCGACGTTCGACCTCAGCGTCCACGGCACGAACGCCACGTTCCGGGTCGTCTCGATCCGCGACAGCTATCCGTCCCTCCCGCCGGGCGAGGATTTCATCGTCGTCTCCCGCGACCAGTTCCGGGCCGCCGTTCCAGGCTCGTTGCCCGAGACGTCCGTCGCGTTCCTCCGCGCGCCGGATGGCGCGGGCCCGGGGCTTCGCGACGTCGCCGCCGACATCGTGTCCGCGGCCGTCGTCGACAGTCGTGACGAGCGGAGCGCACAGCTCGCCGATGCGCCCGTGCTCCACGCGATCGGCGCCGGCGTGGCGGCGGCCGCGGCCGTTGCGCTGGCATATGGGGCGCTCGCCGTCGCCGCGGCGATCGCCCTCGCCGGCGCCTCGCGATCCGTCGAGATCGCGCATCTCCGGACGCTTGGGCTTGCGCGCCGCGAGGCGCTCCAGCTGATCGTCGCGGAGCACACCCCGCCGGTCTTCGCCGCGGTGATCGCCGGCATGGCACTCGGCATCGGGCTGTTCGCGGTGCTCCGGCCCGGTCTCGGACTGACGGCTCTCGTCGGCTCCGACGTCGACGTGCCGCTGACCGTCGACGCCACCCAGATCGCGCTCCTCGTCGGGGGGATCGCGCTCATCGCCGGGATCGGGATGTTCCTCGGCGCCGCACTCCAGCGAACCGCGGTCCCGGCGACCGCCATCCGACGGGGGATCGAATGACGGACAGTCGCACGACGGATCGGACCGCGAGCGCGATCGAGATCGAGGACCTCCCGACACGCTCCATCGTGCCGCCCGATGCGGCGGCCGCGGACAGCCCGCGATCCGCCGCTCGCTTCGGCGCGGGCGCGGTCATCGCGTGTGACAACCTCGTCCGGATCTTCAAGGTCGCGGATCTCGAGGTGGTCGCGCTCCAGGGCCTCGACCTGCTCGTGGGCGCGGGCGAGATGATCGCCATCGTGGGCGCGTCGGGCAGCGGGAAGTCGACGCTCCTGAACATCCTCGGCGGGCTCGACGCTCCGTCCGCCGGGCGCGCGGTCGTCGCCGGCCACGACCTTTCGCTGCTCGGCCGGAAGGCGCGGACGCGGTATCGGCGAAATGTCGTCGGGGTGATCTGGCAGCAGACGGCCCGGAACCTCCTGCCGTACCTCACCGCGATCGAGAACGTCGAGCTGCCGATGCTCCTCGACGGCCGCCGGAACCGCCGCCGGCGAGCCGGGGAGCTCCTTGACATGGTCGGTCTCGCCGACCGCGCCGCGCACCGGCCGGAGCGACTCTCGGGCGGCGAGCAGCAACGCGTCGCGATCGCCGTTGCCCTCGCCAACGACCCGGCGGTCGTGCTCGCGGACGAGCCGACCGGCGAGCTCGACAGCGCGACCTCGGCGGACGTGTTCGAGCTGCTTCGTCGCGTCAATCGCGAGACGCACGCGACGATCGTCATCGTCACCCACGACGCGCTCGTCTCGGAGCACGTCCAGCGGACGGTCGCGATCCGCGACGGCCGGACGAGCACGGAGACGCTTCGCCGGACCGAGATGGGCGCCGACGGCGGGGAGCGGGTCGTCGCCGAGGAGTTCGCCGTCCTCGACCGTGCCGGGCGGCTTCAGCTGCCGCGGGCACACGTCGAGGCGCTCGGCCTGAGCGGTCGTGTCCGCGTGCGGCTCGACGAGGACCACGTCGAGATCTGGCCTGACGAGCGGGCAGACGAGGAGCGAGGTCGATGACGGGTCGATACGCCGTTCCCGCGACCGGCCCGATCGTCGAGGCGATCGGTGTCAGCCGCGACTATCCGTCCGGTGACACGGTTGTCCACGCGCTCCGCGCCGTCGACCTGTCGATCGGGCGCGGCCAGCTCATCGCCGTCCGCGGCCGCTCGGGGAGTGGCAAGACGACGCTCCTCAACAT
>DASWSI010000319.1:0-2415 GCA_036402715.1 Candidatus Limnocylindrales bacterium | reverse complement strand
CCGATCGGCGGGGAACCCCGGCTTCACGATGTGGTTGATCTGGCGCGAGGCATTGCCGGCGCCGCGAACCTCGACGTCCACGTCGTCCGGGGTGACGAGGATCGGCTCCGCGGCGACGCCGTCGCCGCCGGACCGCGGGGCCCGTGCGACGGCGACCGTCGCGCGGTCTCGGCTCGAGACGGTGAGGCCGGCCGCATCCGGCAGCCACACGGCCCAGGGCAACCCGTCAAACGGATTCGCGCGTCCCTCGAGCACCCATCGCGAGCCGCCGCATTCGACCGCGACGTCCCGGCCCGACAGAACGACGACGGCGGCCTCCGAGCCCGGCGTGTCGAACCGCCGTCCCGGCTGCGCGTCGACGACGTCGAAGGAGAGATAGCGCCAGCCTGCGCGACCCGGATCGACGGACACCGACACGCCGTCCGCGCCGGGCCGGACTCGAAGCTCTTCGGCCGCGAGCGTGTTCCGCGGCGACGTCGCCGCAATCACGCCGGCTTGATGTCCGGGTTCGGCAGCAGCGCGTCCGACACCGCGTGGAGGAGGTCGTGGTAGCTCGCCACGAACGCCCGGAGCGTGCGGACCGTCGGCGGAAACGCGTCGAAGTCGTCGATCGAGAGCCCATCCGGGTCGTAGGCGCGGATGAAGTCCGGAAAGCGCTTCGACAGCTCGGCGACGATCGCGGGATCGACCGGGTCGTCGATCCGCGGGCGGACCTCGATGTCCGAACCGTTGAAGCGCTTCTGCCAGCTGGACGGCATCGTGATGACGACGTCGCCACCGATGAGCTCGCTCCAGTGGTAGTGATGGCGGATGGCCGCGCCGAGCAGCCGCGCCCGAAAGCCGCGCTCGCGGAATACCTCGTACGCCCGCTTGAAGACGGCGACACCGGACCACGGCAATGCCACGGGGTCGACGACGATTCCGTCTCGCTCGGTCTGCAGCCGCAGCCAGTCCTCGATGCGGCCCATCATCAGCGTGATCACCGGGCCCATCCCGGTCGTCGAGTCGCCGTCCGCCTCTCGCCGCGCGATGCCGCGCTCGACGGCCTCCGCGGCCGCGACCGCCTGGCCGACGCTGAAGCTGACGGTCGCGTTGACGCTGATCCCCCGCCTGCTCGCCTCCTCCATCGCCGCGATCCCGGCTCGGGTGGCCGGGAACTTGACGATGATGTTCGGCGCCAGCGTGTCGAACCCGGCCGCCTGCTCGACCATTCGCCCGGCATCGCGGAAGAGCGTCGGGTCCGTCTGGACGGAGAGACGTCCCTTGCGACCGCCCTCGCGGACGAAGATCGGCTCGAGGAGCTTCGCGCCGCGGACGGACATCTCCGCCACGACGGCCCACGCGAGATCGACTTCCGTCCACGTCGCGTTCACCGTCGCGAGCTCGCGCACCCGGCCGCGCCATCGCTCCGGGTCCTGCTTCCAGACGTCGTGGACGATCGTGGGATTGGCCGTCGCGCCGGTCGCGCCGTTGGCAATGGCGTACTCGAGCTCGTCGACCGCGCACGAGTCGTTCCAGATGTCCGTGGCGGTCGTCGCAACGGTCCGCGCGAGCGGGCTGAGGGTCATCACATCCATCGTCGCGCTCCCCGTTTCGGTGCCGCCGCGACCGTTGACACTCGTGCCTCGCATGCTACGCTGCGGCCCCGAACGTAATCGATTACATCATCGATTGCATCGTAGCCGGTGGGGGTGCGATGAGGGAACCCGCGATCCCCCGCGAGGCTGCCAGGTGACCGCTTCGGAGACGCCCGTGCAGCGCCTGTCCGGCGCAGAGATCGTGGTCGAGTATCTCGCCCGACAGCACGTCCCGTTCGCCGTTGGCATCCCCGGCCATGGATCGTGGTCGCTGACGGATGCGCTGCTCGACCGGACGGACATCCGGACGATCCAGGTCATGCACGAGCAGTCTGCCGTTCATCTCGCGGACGGCTATTACCGCGCGACGGGTCGGCCGCTCCTCGCGTTCACGAGCATCGGCCCCGGCGCGACGAACACGGTCATCGGCATGGCCACCGCGTATGTCGACTCCACCGCGGTGATGCTCATGACCGGCTCGGCGCACACGTACATGCGCGGCCACGGCCTCCTCCAGGAGTTCGAGCGCCGCCACGTCGCCGACAACCCGCGGATCTTCGAGCCCGTGGTCAAGGAGTGGTGGCAGCCGTCGCGGGTCGACGAGCTGCCGTTCGTCCTCCACCGCGCCTGGAACGCGATGCTGTCCGGCCGTCCCGGACCCGTCCTGCTCGACCTGCCGATGGACGTCCAGGCGGAGTCCGCGGAGGTTCGGCTGCCGGACCCGGATCAGCGCGAGGCGCGCGGGCGCGTGCGACCCGCCACCGACGACATCGAACGCGCGGCGCGCCTGCTCGCCGGCGCGACGCGCCCGGTCATCGTGGCCGGTGGCGGCGCGATC
>DASWSI010000318.1:0-9853 GCA_036402715.1 Candidatus Limnocylindrales bacterium | reverse complement strand
CCGATGAGCTTGCCCTGGATCCGGACGTCGTCGTAGTAGAGCGGCGGGTAATTCGTGTTCGCCGGCTGAAGCCGGACGCGATCCTTCTCCTTGAAGAAGGTCTTGAGCGTCACGCCGTTGTCCTCGACCTGGGCCACGACGATGTCGCCATTGCGCGCGGTGGACTGCGGACGGATGAGGACGAAGTCCCCGTCCGCGATGTGCGCGTCGATCATCGAGTCGCCGCGGACTTTCAGGACGTAGGCGTCGCCGCCGGGAGCGAGGACATCGGGGATCGCGATGGATTCCGACGCGTCCTGGTACGCCTCGATCGGGCCGCCGGCCGCGATCTCACCGACGATCGGCAGAAGGTGCGCTTCGGATGACGCCGACTGCGGGACGAGCTCGCTCGACAACCCGAGACGAAGCGCGGCCGTGGGGGTGAGCCGGATCGCGCGAGACTGGGCAGCGCCGCGCTCGAGATATCCCTCGCGCTCGAGGATCTGCAGGTGATGGTGAACCGCGGACGTGGACGCGAGCCCGACCGCGTGCGCGATCTCGCGGACCGACGGCGGGAATCCGCGCGCGCGCAGCGTTGCGGCGATGAAGTCGAGAATCCTGACCTTGCGCTCGGCGTCGTGCTTCGTCACTCGCGCCTCCTTGGCGAGGATCATACCGAACGGACGTTCGATGTCAAGCGACGCTCGCACGATCGTCAGCGAGCAGGCTGCTAGACTCGCGGGCCGCGTTTCTGTCGGCCGCGAACGCGCGCCACGTGACGATGGGTGAGGGAGAGGTTCGGTCGCCGATGGCCAAGAGGATTCGAATCCCGGGGCAGAGCCCGTCCGGCGCGAAGCGAAGCGCCGGCGGGGCCGTGAGGCGTGCCGTCGGGCTCCTCGCGTTCCTCCCGGTTGCCAGCCGCGTGCCGTCGTACGCGCGCCTCGTGTGGGCGCTTGCCCTTGACGACCGAACTCCCGCCGGGAGGAAGGCCGTCCTCGCGGGCGCGCTCGGCTATCTCCTTCTCGGGCGTGACCTCGTGCCGGACGACGTGCCCGTGGTCGGTGGGCTCGACGATCTCGTCGTCGTCGCGCTGGCGATCGACGTCTTCCTCGACGGGATGCCGCGGGAGCTGCTGGACGAGAAGCTGGATTCGCTCAACATCGACCGCGTCGCGTTCGATCGCGACGTCGCCCAGATCCGGCGATTGACGCCGGGTCCCGTTCGCCGGACGATCCGGCGCATTCCGGGAGCGCTCGGCGCCGTCGGCGGGGCCGTCGAGCAGTCGGGCGTGGGCCCGCGACTCCGGACATGGATCAGCAGGGAGGATTCGATCGGGTGAAGGTGATCCTGACGCAGGACGTGTCGACGCTCGGCAAGAGCGGCGACATGAAGGTCGTGGCCGACGGCTACGCCACGAATTTTCTGATTCCGCACAAGCTTGCCGTGCCGGCTGCCGGCGGCGCCTATCGCGCCTGGCAGCACGACATCGCGAGCCGCGAGGACAAGCGCAAGCGCGAGCGCGAGGAGGCCGAGGTCGCCGCGACGCGGATCGCCAGCACCACGCTGACGATGGGCGTCAAGGTCGGTGAGGGCGGCAAGCTCTACGGCTCGATCACGGCCAAGGACATCGCCGACGCGCTCGGGCGGCGGGGGATCGAGGTCGACCGCCACAAGATCGACCTCGAGGAGCCACTCAAGTCGCTCGGGACGTACAAGGTCGCAATCAAGGTCCTGTCCGGCATGACGCCGGAGGTCACGATCGTCGTCGAGCCCAAGGGCTAACGTTCCCCCGGTGATCCCGCCGGCGACGGACGTGCTCGACGAAGCTGGTCGTCGGCCGGGGCCTGCGGTCACCGCGGGTGCCGTGCGGCGGCGTGTCGCCGCGATTGCCTCCTCGCCGGCGCTCGTCGATGCCGTTCTGCCGACGATTGCCCTTCGCGTGGTCTTCCTGCTCTTCGGCGGCGTCGTGGCGGTCGTCCTCGGCAGCGAGGTCGTCCACGGGTCCCTCCTCGAAATCTGGAACCGCTGGGACGCTCCGCACTTCGCCGAGGTGGCCCAGTGGGGCTACGGGCCACCTGCCGATCGCGCGCGGATCGCGATCTTCCCGGCGTTTCCGGCGCTCATCGCGACCGTCTCGATGGTCACGGACCGTCTCACGGCCGGAATGATCATCTCGTTCGCCTCGACAGTCGCGGCTGCTGCGGGCCTGTTCCGACTCGTCAGCCTCGACAGCGACCGCGCGGTCGCTCGCCGTGCCGTTGTCGCGATGAGTGTCTTCCCGACCGCGTTCAGCCTGGTCGCCCCGTACTCGGAGGCGCCGTTCCTCGCCTTCGTCATCTGGTCGTTCGTGTTCGCGCGCGAGGGGAACTGGCGGGCGGCTGGCCTCCTGGCCCTTTTTGCCGGCGCCACGCGGATCTACGGCGCCCTTCTCTTCCCGGCGCTCGCGGTCGAATACTGGCTGCCGCGCCGGCGGCTCGGGCGCGACGCACTCTGGCTGCTGCTCGCGCTGGGTGGGCCGTTGATCTATCTCGGCGTCAACTTCGTCACGTTCGGCGACCCCCTGTACTTCCTGTCGATCCAGCGCGACGTCTTCGCGGTCTCTACCGTGGCGCCATGGGTCGCCGTGCCGAACCTCATCGTCAACGTCCTGAACGGTCCACCAACGGCGACGTGGGCGACCGTCTACGTCGCGCCGCTGCTGGCGCTCATCGTGATGATCGCCGTTACTGTCTGGGCTGCCGCTAGCCGGTGGAGCAGGCCGTCCTACCTCGTTTACGCCGGTCTCATGCTCCTGAGCATCGTCACGCTGAGCTGGCCGATCAGCACCCCGCGGTACATCCTCGCCGCATTCCCGATCTTCATCGCTGCCGGCCACGTCGCGGGCCGTCCATCGATCGGCGCTCCGCTCCTCGTCGGCTCGACGCTCCTGCTCGGCGTGTGCACGACGCTCTTCGTGACAGGTCGTTGGGCATTCTGACGATCGGCGGTCATCGCTCCGGGTCCGCGCAACCCGGCGACGCGAGGCACAGCAGAGCCTGATGCCGCTCGCGCTCCTCCTCGTCCTCGCCGCGACTCTCGGGGGCGCGGTCACGAGCTACCTGTACGACGATGACGCCGGATTTCCGACGCGCCTCGCGTACGGCGCCGCGACGGGCCTCGCGGCGCTCGGGCTGATCGGGTTCGTGGCGACGATGTTCGTGGGGCTCGGCGGCGGCACGGTCATCGCGGCGGCCCTCGTCGTCGCGCCCATGCTGATGCTCCGCGGGTCCGCGGCCCGATCGCGGGTCCGCCGCGACATCGAGGCCGCCCGTGCGTCCCTCCTCCGGCTCCGACACCCCACCCTGCGCGATCTCGCCCGGATCGTCTACGGCGCCGCGGCCGTCGGCCTCCTGTGGCTCGTGTTCGACCGCGTCCTGTTCGTTCGCGACGGATCCGTCTACACCGGCTACGTGAACAACCTGGGCGACCTGCCGTTCCACATGCAGATCAGCGCGAGCTTCGCCTATGGGCAGAACCTGGCCGCCGAAGATCCCACCTACGCCGGAACGGGCTTCGCGTATCCGTACGTCTCGGACTTCGTCGCCGCGATGCTCGTCGGCGTTGGCGCCTCGATCCGGGATGCATTCATCGTCCAGAACATGGCGCTCGGCCTCGCCCTCGTCACGCTCCTCCATCGCTTCACGTTCGTCCTGACCCGGGACCGGCTCGCCGCATTCATCGCTCCCGCGATCGTCCTGTTCAGCGGCGGGCTCGGATGGGCGGCGTTCCTTGACGACGCGCGCGCCGGCGAGCAGGGCGTCCTCGGCGCGCTGGCGTCGCTCGGGCGCGACTACACGATCACGCCCGATGGGCCGCTTCGGTGGGGCAACGCGATCACGACCCTGCTCGTCCCGCAGCGGAGCCTCCTCGCCGGTCTCCCCCTCGCGCTGACGGCGCTCGTCCTGCTGTGGAAGCTCGTCCACCTCGAAGCGCCTGTTGGGCCGAGGCGCCCGGGGTCGGTCCGCGATGCGATTGCCATTGCCCGGGCGAACCGGGTCGCCGTCGCGGCCGGGGTCGTGACCGGGCTCCTGCCGCTCGTCCACGCCCATTCATTCATCGTCGTCTTCGGGACGGCGTTTCTCCTCGGCGTGCTCTTCCGGCAGTGGCGAGAGTCGAGGTGGGTCGGCTGGGCGATCTACGTCGTCGTCGCCCTCGGCCTCGCGCTCCCGCAGGTGTGGTGGACGACCCACGCCAGCATTGCCAACGCGACCACGTTCTTCGGTGTCGAGCTGGGCTGGGATCACGGGACGACGAATCCGGTCTGGTTCTGGCTCGTCAACACCGGCCTGTTCATTCCGCTCGCCGCGATCGCGGCGATCTGGGCTGCGCGACGCGACACCCGTGGCCGCGACCTCGCCCTGTTCTCGCTCACGTTCCTCGCCTGGTTCGCGATCCCCAACGTCGTGAAGCTCGCGCCCTGGATCTGGGACAACATCAAGGTGCTCTTCTACGCGTTTATCGGCTTCGTGCCGCTCGTCGCGCTCCTCCTCGCGAGGCTGTTTCGGGCCGGGTCCGCAATGCGCGTCGCTGCCGCGGTGGCGCTCGCGGCGCTCGTCCTCGCCGGCGGCATCGATGTCTTCCGCGTGGTGTCCGGGCAGACGGAGTACCAGGAGTTCGACCCGGCCGGCGTCGCCATCGCGGACGCGATCCGGACGAAGACGGCACCGCGGGCGCTGATCCTGCACGCGCCGACGTACAACGTCCCCGTGTTCCTGACCGGTCGGCGCTCGCTTCTTGGGTATACCGGGCAGGCCTGGTCCCGGGGCCTCGACTACGTCGACCGCGAGTCCGACATCAAGAGCATCTACGCCGGCGACGCGAACGCCGCGGCGCTGCTGACGTCATACGGGATCCAGTACGTTCTCGTCAGCCCGCTCGAGCGGAGCTACATGCCGGTCAACGACGGCTTCTTCGCGCGCTTTGCGACCGTCGCCGAGGTGGGAGCGTACCGACTCTATGAAGTCGAAAAGCCGTAGGGACGCGCGGGGCGCGAGGCGCGTCGCGGGCGACGGAGGTGGCGGCGCGGGAGGCGCGTCGCGCGCCGACGCGCCGGCGGATTCCGCAACAGACAGGGATCCGGCGGCCGCGGCTGCGGCAACCGAGGGGCCAAACGGCGCCGAAAGGAACGACCGGTGGTTCCTCGTGGCCGCGCTTGCGATTCTCCTCGTCGCGGCCGCGCTGCGGCTGCCGATGCTGGCCCTCAACCCGTTCCACAACGACGAGGGCGTGAACGGCTTCTTCACGACCAACCTGCTTCGTGACGGTGTCTATACCTACGATCCGGCGAACTACCACGGGCCGTCGCTCTACTACTTCGCGCTCGTGTCGGCGACGCTGTTCGGGCTGACGACGGAGGCGATGCGCCTCGTCCCCGTGCTTTGCGGGCTGGTGACGATCGCCCTCGTCCTTCCGCTGCGGCGGTTCCTGGGTCCCGTTGCTGTGCTCGCCGCGGCGGCCCTTCTCGCAGTGTCCCCGGGTGCCGTCTACGTCTCCCGGTATTTCATCCACGAGTCGCTGCTCGTCTGCTTCACGCTCGCGCTCGTCGTCTCGTGCCTGCTCTACCTCGACACCCGCCGGCCGGGATACGTCATCGCGGCCGCGGCATCCGCCGCGCTGATGTTCACGACCAAGGAGACGGGGATCATCGCGGTCGTCGTTCTCCTGATCGCGGCCGTGGCGACCAGGTTCTACGTCCGGTTTCGGGGCGGCGCGACCGCTGACCGAAGCCGTCGCGGTGCCGCTGCCCCCGGCGCCTCGGTGTACGTCCGCGGGGTCGAGTACCGGCGCGTCGACCATGGGCACCGAACGATCGAATGGGAGCCGCTCGCCGGCGCGGCGATCGTCTTCCTCGCGATCTACGTCCTCCTCTACTCGTCGTTCTTCACGAACTTTCCGAAGGGCCTCGTCGATTCGGTGGCGACGTTCATGGTCTGGACGCAGACCGGCGCCGCGACGCAGGTGCAGCCGATCCAGGAGTACCTCGTCTGGATGGCCCGCGCGGACGCGCCGATCCTCGTCCTCGGCGCGATCGGCGGCGTGCTGGCCGCGGTCAGCGGACGCGATCGGACGGCCGTCTTCATCGGGCTGTGGGCGCTCGGCATCACGGCCGCGTACTCGCTGATCCAGTACAAGACCCCGTGGATCGCGTTGAACATGCTCGTGCCGCTCGCCCTGCTCGGCGGGATCGCGCTCCGGGAGCTCAGCCGATCGGCGCGCTGGCGTCGCGTCGCGCCGATGGCGCTGGCCGCGGGCGTCCTGATCAGCGGCTTCCAGGCCGTCGACCTGAACTACCGCCACTACGACGACGAGACATACCCCTACGTCTACGTCCACACGACGCGCCAGACACTCGCCCTCGTGGACCGCATCGACCAGGTCGCCGCCAAGGCCGGAACCGGCAGGAACACCGGCGTCGCGTTCGTGACGGACGAGTACTGGCCCCTGCCGTGGTACATGCGGGACTACCCGCAGGCCATCTTCTACGGTCAGATCGCCGACACCGACGCGCCGATGATCGTGGCGAACGTCACCCAGGAGCCGGATCTCGGGCGGTTCTCGAGCCGCTACACCCGAGCCGGCACGTACACGTTGCGACCGGGCGTGGATCTCGCGCTCTACATCAGGAACGACCTGGCCGGCGCGTAACCGCCGAAGTCAACGCGAGCGTCGCTCGAGGACCGCCGCGGCGAGCCAGGCGACGATCGCCACGACGACAACCCTCGCGAAGTCCGCGCCATCGAGCCCGCGCCCGCCCTGCGCGGCAGGGACGGACAGGATCATCACCGCCGCGACCGCGGCTGCCGCGGCAACCAACGCGGGATGCGGGCCGGGGCGGGCGGACACCCGCCGAGGATACGTTGCGTCGCCGTCGAGATTGCTGTGTCGCCTGGCCTCGGCGAGCGCCGCTAGCTTCGCGCAGCCACTGAGGTGGCGTCCACCTCGGCGGCGATGCGCCGCACCGCGTGCACCGCAACCGCGGCCTCGATGGCCACTCGGTCGTCGGCGATGACCGGCTCCGGCGTCGCCTCTTCCGTGGCCGGACGCCCGTTGACGAGCCTGAACAGCTCGCGTCGGACGTCGTCGTCGTGCTCGCCGCTGGCGATCAGGAGCAGGTTCCGGACAGCGTCGCGGAGGCTGACCGGCGGAGCTCCGGCCGCCACGAGCATGACCTTCGGGCTCGCGGTCGGCTCGATCCGCTCGGCATCGTAGAAGAGCGTTTCCGTGAGCTTCTCGCCGGGGCGGAGTCCGGTGATGTCGATCCGGATGGCGTCGGGATCGCGACCCGCGAGCCGGGCGAGGTCCCTCGCGAGGTCGACGATGTTGATCGGCTCGCCCATGTCGAGGACGAACAGGTCGCCCGCCCGTCCGAGGGCCGCGGCATCGAGGATCAGCCACGCCGCCTCAGGGATCGTCATGAAGTAGCGGGTCATCCCGGGGTCCGTGATCGTGAGCGGTTCGCCACGCTCGAGCTGCCGCTGAAAGATCGGAACCACGCTCCCGTTGGAGCCGAGGACGTTTCCGAACCGGACCGACACGTACGGCCGGCCGGTACGCGCCGCGACGTCCGCGACGAGCCATTCCGCGACCCGCTTGGTCGCACCCATGACGCTCGACGGCTCGACCGCCTTGTCGCTCGACACGAGGACGAACCGCTCGACGTTGGCGCTCGCCGCAGCCTCGAGAACCGCCAGCGTGCCTCCGACATTGACGTGAACTGCGTCGGACGGATGCGTCTCCATCAGGGGAACGTGCTTGTAGGCCGCGGCGTGGAAGACGATGCTCGGCGCCGTTTGCTGCATGAGCCGGTCCATCACGGCCCGGCTGGCAACGTTTGCAAGATGGACGGAGAGCCGGCTCGTGACGGGTGCGTCGTTCTGCCGGACCTCCAGCTCTCGTTCGATCGCATAGAGCGCACTTTCCGCGCGATCGACGAGGACGAGCCGCGCCGGGCGAAGGGCCCAGACCTGGCGCGCGAGCTCGGAGCCGATCGATCCGCCGCCGCCCGTGACCATCACGGTTCTTCCCGCGATCAGGTCCTCGACGCCCGCAAGGCGATCGGTGACGAGCGGCCGCCGCAGCAGGTCTTCGAGCTGGATCGGCCGCACCTGGTAAGGGCTCAGGGTTCCGTTGAGGAGCTCGTGGATCGCCGGAACGGTTCGGACCGTCAGGCCGGCGGCGGACGACGCGTCGGTGACACGCCTGATTGCCGCGCCCTCCGAGTTCGGCATCGTGATGAGGAGCTGCTTCGCGCCCGTCGCCCGGACCGCCCGGTCGAGGTCGCCGAGGCCACCGAAGACCGGCAGGCCGGCAACGTGGCGGCCGCGAAGGGATCGAGCATCATCCAGGAACCCCACCGGAAGGACCCCGGCTCTCCCGTCGCGCAACGCGGACCGGGCGAGCATCGCGCCTGCTTCGCCGGCGCCGAACAGCAGCGTAGGGATCCCGCCATCTGCCGTTCCGTGTCGCGAACGTCCACGGGTGAACTCGTGCACGACCCGGCGCGAGACGCGCGAACCGGCGACGAGAACGAGCGTCAGGAGCGCCTCGATCGGCCAGTACGACCCCGGGAAGCCCGCGACCGAGCCGACGTTGAGCGGTGCCACGACGCCGTAGACGAGGATGAGGGCGACGACCGACCCGACGCCGACCGAGAGCGCCACCTGAACCATGTCGGCGAGCGATGCGTACCGCCACAGCCGCCGGTAGAGCCCGAGGCGGATGTGGACAATCGGCCGCGCGACGAGCGCGATCGCGAGAACCGGCGCGAACGCGAACGCCCGCGTGAATCCGTCGAGGGTCTCGAACCGCAGATCGAACGCAAGAGCTGTCGCAACGGCGCTCGCCAGGACGTCGAGGAGAAAGAGCGTCCGGGCGCCCGGCGACCGCGGCCTGCCGGGGGCCTTGACGCCTGGATCCTCGCCGGGCACGGACACGATCGTATGGCTGGTCGGCGTGCCCATTGACTCCTGCGCTCCGGGTGGACCGCGCGCGGTCCTTCGCCCCTGATCCGAAGCGTCGCCTGATCGTCCGCTGCTCGGACCGGGAATATAGGACCTTCGGCGCGTTCGTGCGATGACCTTCGGAGGTTCAGGGCGTCATCCGGGCGTTGCGGGGGCCGGAAGTGTTGCCGACCCGCACCGACGCGAGCATCACCGCTTGCCCAGGGCCGATGCCCTGGTCCGCCGGTGCATCGTCGGACGACGTCCGGTAGGCTCAGCGACCGGCTCCATCCCGGAGCCTCCACCCGATGAGGCGTGATGTCGACGAGGGCAACTGCCACGCGCCGGATCCCCTTGGCACAGCCCAACGTCGGCGACCGCGAGCTCGAGCTCGTGGGACAGGCAATCCGGAGCGACGTCCTCGCAATGGGGCCGTTCACCGCGCAGTTCGAGGCGGGGATCGCGCAGCTCACCGGCCGTCGCCACGCCGTCGCGTGCAGCAGCGGAACAGCCGGTCTCCACATGGCCGTTGCCGCGCTCGGCATCGGCGACGGCGACGAGGTGATCACCACTCCCTTCAGCTTCGTCGCGTCGGCGAACTGTCTTCTCTACGAGCGCGCGGTTCCGCGGTTCGTCGACATCGAGGAGGACTCCCTGGGGCTGGATCCCGCACTCGTCGCGTCGGTTCCGCGCGGTGCGGTCAAGGCGCTGCTTCCGGTCCATGTGTTCGGGCGGCCCTGCCGCATCGCGGAGCTCTCGTCCGTCGCTCTGGAGCGGGACTGGCGGGTGATCGAGGACGCCTGCGAGGGGCTGGGCTCGTCGACGGGCGACCGGCCGCTCGGAAGCTTCGGTGACGCGAGCGTCTTCGCCTTCTACCCGAACAAGCAGATCACGAC
>DASWSI010000317.1:0-7384 GCA_036402715.1 Candidatus Limnocylindrales bacterium | reverse complement strand
CGAACGGCGCCCTCGTCGCGGACGATCGGCGTGCCGCAGATCGGGCACGCGGCCGGCATCTCGAACTCGCGCTCGCTCCCGGTTCGGCGCTCGACGAGCGGCCGGACGACCTCCGGGATGACGTCGCCGGCCTTCTGAAGGAGAACGGTGTCCCCGATCCGGATGTCCTTTCGGCGGACCTCATCCAGGTTGTGGAGCGTTGCTCTGGTGACGGTCGAGCCCGCGACCTTGACGGCCTTCATGTGCGCGACCGGCGTCAGCGTTCCGGTGCGCCCGACGTAGACACCGATGTCCTCGACGACCGTCTCGACCTGCTCCGGCGGGAACTTGTAGGCGATCGCCCAGCGCGGGGCGCGCGACACGATCCCGAGGCGTTCCTGCTGGTCGAATCGGTCGACCTTGACGACGACGCCGTCCGTCTCGTACGGGAGGTCGTGGCGCTTCTCCCGCCACGTCTCGGTAAACGCGATGACCGCCTCGATGTCGATCCCGGCCTCGCGATTCGCGTTCACCGGGAAGCCGAGCCGCTCGAGCCGCTCGAGCGCCGCGGACTGACTTGTCGCGGCCGCGTTCCCGCCGCTCCCCTCCTCGATCAGCTGGTACAGCCACGTCGCGAGGAGCCGCCGTGCCGTCACCGATGCGTCCTTCTGGCGGAGCGAGCCCGCGCCGCTGTTTCGGGGGTTCGCGTATTGCGGGAGGCCGGCCTCCTCGCGCTCGGCGTTGATCCGGGCGAACTCCGCCTTCGGCATGAAGACCTCGCCGCGGACATCGAGCGTCGCGGGCTCCGGCAGCCGATCCGGGATCGACTCGATCGTCCGGAGGTTCGCGGTCACGTCCTCACCGGTCGTGCCGTCGCCCCGGGTCGCGCCCTGGACGAACCGCCCGCGCTCATACCGCAGCGAGATCGCGAGGCCATCGATCTTCAGCTCGGCGACATACGTCAGCCCCTCGGCGGGCTCCGGTGCCGCGGCCAGGCCGAGCGTCCGCCGGACACGTGCATCGAATGCACGCAGCTCGTCGTGGCTGAAGGCGTTCGCGAGCGAGAGCATCGGTCGGCGATGGCGGACCTCGTCGAACGTGCCGGCGGGCGTGCCACCCACGCGCTGCGTCGGTGAGTCCGGCGTCACGAGCTGGGGATGCGCCGTCTCGACGGCGACGAGCTGCCGGAACAGCGCGTCGTACTCGGCATCACTCAGCTCGGGCGCGTCCTGCTCGTAGTAGAGCCGGTTCGCCCGCGCCACCTGTTCGGCGAGGGACGCGTGCCGTGCGGCTGCTGCCTCCGTGTCGAGCGCCTCCATCTCGGCGACGAGCGCCGGGTCGACGGGCAGGCGATCGGCGATCTCGGTCATCCGCTGAAGGATACGAACAGCGTGCCCGGCCTAGCGCGCGGCGGCCACGATGTGCCCTCGCGTCAGGTCGCGGAGCGACGCCACGCCGAGAAGGGCCATCGCCCGCTCCAGCTCCTCGCGGAGGATCGCGAAGGCCTGCGTCACGCCGGGCTCGCCGGCGACACCGAGCGCGAAGACGAACGGCCGACCGGCGAAGACGGCGGTGGCACCGAGGGCGAGCGCGATGAGCGCGTCACTGCCGCGGCGGATTCCTCCATCGAGATAGACCTCCGCACGGCCGTGAACCGCATCGACGATGGCGGGGAGGGCGTCGAGCGCCGCGATGCTCCGGTCGAGCTGGCGGCCGCCATGGTTCGACACGACGACACCGGCCGCGCCGTGATCGAGGGCGAGGCGCGCGTCGTCCGGGTGGAGGATCCCCTTGATGACGATCGGAAGCGAGGTCCAGCCGCGCAGGGTCGCGATGCCTTCCCACGTCGTCCCGACGAGCCGCATCGCGCCGACGCGGTCCACGTGGCTCGGGGTCAGGGCGGGGTCGGCCACGGCGGCAGCTGCTTCGGCAGCCTCGGCGTCCCCTTCGGCCGTGTCGTGCGGTCGCCCGAAGTTCCCGAGCGTCGCGTCCAGCTGCCATCCCTGTCGCTTCTCGCGCTCGCGATAGCCGAGGACCGGCAGGTCGACGGTGAGGACGATCGCCTCGTAGCCCGCGGCCTCGGCGCGCTCCACGAGCCGGCGCGTCACCCGAACGTCGTTCTGGACATACAGCTGGAACCACCGCCGCGCGTCCGGGGGAACCGCGGCGGCCACGTCCTCGAGCGACCGGGTGCTGACGGTCGAGAGACAGAAGATCGCCCCAGCGGCTGCAGCGGCGCGTGCGGTCGCGACCTCACCCGCGGGATCGGCGAGCCCGTGGGCGGCGACGGGCGCGACGCCGATCGGCAGCGCGACCTCACGGCCGAGGACGCGCGTTCGGGCGTCGATGGACGCGACATCGACGAGGACACGCGGCAGGAAGCGCCAGCGCCCGAACGCCGCGACGTTCTCCCGCAGCGTCACCTCGTCCTCGGCCCCACCGGTGATGAAGGCGAGCGCCGAGGCGTCCATCCGCTCGAGCGCGAGCCGCTCGAAGTCCGCGATCGAGATGACCCCGGGGGTCGTGGCGGTCGCCGCCGTCGTCGCCGGCGTCGTCACCCCGTGATCTCGAGGTTCGCGAGGCTCGCCAGCATGGTCTTGTGCCCAACGGCCGGATCGCGGAACGCGACGATGACCTCCTCGTCGCTCCGGGTCAGCTTCGAACTGACGACGATCCCGTCGCCCCATCGTGCATGCCTGATCCGATCGCCGTCGCGGAACTGGCGCTCGCCGGGGACGATCGGCCTGGCCGGCGGGCGCTCCGGACGAGGGGCCGCGGCGGCGTCGCTCGCCTGCTCGTCCCACGACGCCGCGGAACGACCGAACGAGCCCGACGGGGCGCCGCCGGCGAACGCCTCGCGGCGCGCGGCGAGGTCTCGGGTCGGCCGGAACGCCTCGCCCGCTGCGGGACCGCCCGGCCGGCCGCTCCCCTCGCGGAACGCACCGCCGCCGGCACGGATCGCTGTTCCGAGGCGACTCGTCCGGCGGGCACCGAAGACGAGATCGAGATCGAGCGGGCCCTCTGCCTCGAAGCCGTCCCCGCCGAGCTGCGGCCCGACCATGAGCGCCGCCGGAATCTCCAACAGGAACCGCGACGGGACGGACGCCTGGCCCATCCCCCACGTCGCCCGCCGCCAGGCGTGCGAGAGGTACAGCCGCCGTTTCGCCCGGGTGATCCCGACGTACGCGAGACGCCGCTCCTCCTCGAGCTCCTTCTCGTCGTCGAGCGCGCGGCTGTGCGGGAAGAGTCCCTCCTCGAGCCCGGCGATGAAGACGACCGGGAACTCGAGGCCCTTGGCCGCATGAAGCGTGATGAGCGTGACCGCGTCCTTGCGGTCCTCGTACGTGTCCTGATCCGCGACGAGGGCGGTCTCCTCGAGCAGCCGATCGAGCGCGTCCTCCGGCGAGAGGTCGTCGTAGCGTGTCGTGACCGAGCGCAGCTCGAGGAGGTTCGCCCAGCGTTCCTCGCCGTCCTCGGAGCCGTCCGCGAGCATCGCCCGGTACCCGGAGGCCTCGAGCACGTCGTCGAGCAGCTCCGGCAGCGGCAGCACCCCGACCCGCGAGCGGAGCCGCCGGACGAGCGCGGCGAACTCACCGACAGCGTTGCGTGTCCGCGGCGCGAGGCTCTCGATCTCCCCGCGCGCCGCCCGCTCGATCGCGTCCCACGTCGAGCTGCCCTCGCGCCCCGCGACGGCGCGGATCGCCTCGAGGGTCTTGTCGCCGATCGAGCGGGCCGGGACGTTGATGACCCGCTCGAAGCTCACCGCGTCCGTGTCCGAGCGGAGGATCCGCAGGTACGCCAGCGCATCCTTGACCTCGCGGCGGGCGTAGAACCGCGTGCCGCCCACGAGCTGATACCGGATCCCGTAGCGGAGGAACGCTTCCTCGATCGCTCGCGACTGGGCGTTCATCCGGTACATGACGCCGATGTCCTGGGCCCGAAAGACGCCGTCCTCGTCGTCCGCCCGGCGTGTCAGCGCCGATCCGCGGCCACCCACGAGGCCCTCGACCTGGCGAGCGATCCACTCGGCCTCCTCCTCCTCGTTGTAGGCCTCGAATCGCTGGATCGGCAGCCCGCCGGTGTTCTCCGTCCAGAGCTTCTTGTCCGTCCGTTCGGTGTTCCGCGACACGACGGCGTGCGCGGCGTCGAGGATGAGCTGCGTGGAGCGGTAGTTGCGCTCCAGCTTCACGACCGTCGCGTCCGGCCAGTCGCGCTCGAAGTCGAGGATGTTCCGGAGGTCCGCCCCGCGCCACCGATAGATCGACTGGTCGTCGTCGCCGACAACGGCGAGGTTGCGGTATTTCGTCGCCAGCGCCCTGACCCACAGGTATTGCGGCCGGTTCGTGTCCTGGTACTCGTCGACGTGGAGGTAGCGCCACCGCTCCTGGTATTTCTCGAGGACGGCGGGCGCCTCCTGGAACAGCCGAACGGCCTCGAGGAGGAGGTCGTCGAAGTCGAGCGCACCGACCCGGCGAAGCCGCTCCTGGTAGCGGACCGCCAGCCGCGCGATGACGCGTTCGTGGTGGTTGACGGCGTTCTGGTCGAGGAACGCGGGGTCGAGCATCTCGTTCTTCGCCCGGCTGATCGCACCCAGGACGGCCGACGGCCGGAACTCCCCCGTGAGCGGCAGGTCCTCCTCGCGGAGGATCTGCTTCATCAGCGCCTGCTGGTCGTCCGTGTCGTAGATGACGAAGCGACGGCTGATCCCGATCGCCTCGCCGTCCTGGCGCAGCACCCGGGCGTTGAGGGCGTGGAACGTCCCGGCCTGGACGTCGCGACCGGGCTCACCGATGAGCGAGATGATCCGGTCGCGGAGCTCGCCGGCGGCGCGATTCGTGAAGGTCACGGCGAGAATCTGGTACGGCCGGATCCGCCGAACGCCCACGAGATACGCGATCCGATGGGCGAGGACGCGCGTCTTCCCGCTGCCGGCCCCGGCCAGGATGAGCAGCGGCCCGTCCGTCGTCGTCACGGCGCGCGCCTGCTCCGGGTTGAGGTGGCTGACGATCGCGGCTGCGCGCTCCTCCACCGCCGCGGCCTGGGCGGCCTCCCGAGCGGCGATCGCGGCCGGGTCGGGTGCCGGCTGCTCGTCCGCGGGGCGCTCGGCGGCTGCGGCGTCGCGAAGCCAGGCGGGCTCCTCCGGCACCGCCGCGGGCGCGTCGGCGAGGTCCGCGAACATCGTTCCGGGGGTCTCCGGGGGCGTGCCGGCGACGCGGCCGCCCGTTCGGCGGCGGGCGGTGGGACTCACCGCTCCATTGTAGGCGGCGCCGATCACGGCCGGCTTCCGCCGCGGGCGCCAGAGGCGCCGAATCAGAACGGCCCGCCCCACGAGGGACGGGCCGTTCGGTGACGTCGAGAGAGGCCTACGGCGCGATCTGGTCCGCGCTCGGGGCGTTGATCGAGAGCGACTGGTCGTACGTCAATGTCAGGGTCAGGCCGAACGTCCCGGTCGTCCCGGCGTCGATGCCGAAGACGATCTTCGCGGGCCGGAGGTCGTTCTTCTGTGACCACATGTCGATCGTCAGCGTGAAGGGCGTGCCGCCGAGCGAGCTTGCGCTCGACGGGTCGAGAGCGGCCACGTCCTTGTCCGTGAGCTTCATCGTCACGTGATAGCAGTCCTGGTTGCCGCACTTCTCGTCGGCCGCCTTGGTCGGCGCCGGAAGCTTGTCCAGGCCGGCCTTGATGTCGTCGATCGCCTTCTGCGGATTGGCGGCGAGGTCGCCGGCACCGCCGCTCGCGGCCGGCAGGTCTGTCTTCGTGTACTTGCCGCTCGGATCCGCCTTCGCCATCGCGGCGAGCGGGCCGGCGACCTTGTAGTAGAGCGTCTGGTCGAGGAGGATCAGGTCCCCGCTCGTCCCGAGGAGCGCCGGGGCGGATCCGGACGCGTGGATCTTCTTGTTCGGGATATCGGCGGACACCTCGAACGTCGTGCCCTTCAGATCGAACGGGCCGGACGAGGGGACCGTCACGGAGCCCGTGAGATCGCCCTTGACGTCCACCGTCTTGACGTCCTTCAGCGACAGCACGCTGCGGGCGAGGATGTCCTTCGGATCGGTGAGCGCAGGCGCGGCAGGCGCGCCCTGGCAGGCGACTGCCGTGAGCAGCAGCCCGAGGACGGCGAGGAGCGCGAGAAAACGACGCGGCATTCTTCCTCCGGCGGATTTCGGGGATGACCGCGCCGAAGCGTGACGGCCGGTTCGCGCAGTGTCAACCTCGCCGAAGGTCCGGCACGCGGCCGAAAACGAAAGAGCCCGGGCGCTGCCCGGGCTCTCTGGTTGTCTGGGGGAGGACTAGAAGTCCATGTCTCCGCCGCCGTGGCCGTGGCCACCGCCGGCGCCGGCCTTCTCCTTCTCGGGGATGTCGGTGATCAGCGTCTCGGTCGTGAGGACCATCGCCGCGATCGAGGCTGCGTTCTGCAGCGCCGAGCGCGTCACCTTGCGAGCGTCGACGATCCCCTTCTTGAAGAGGTCGCCGTACTCGCCCTTGAGGGCATCGAAGCCCTGACCGTGCGGGAGACCCTTGACGTGCTCGACCACGACCTCGCCATGTGCGCCGGCGTTGTCGGCGATCTGGCGGGCCGGGGCCTCGAGGGCCTTGCGGACGATGTCGACACCGACCGCCTCGTCACCTTCGAGCTTGAGCTTGTCGAGCGCCGGGATCGCCTGCAGGAGCGCGGTGCCGCCGCCGGCGACGAGGCCCTCCTCGACGGCCGCACGGGTCGTCGAGAGCGCATCCTCGATGCGGTGCTTCTTCTCCTTGAGCTCGACCTCGGTGGCCGCGCCGACCTTGATGACGGCGACGCCACCGGACAGCTTGGCGAGACGCTCCTGGAGCTTCTCCTTGTCGTAGTCCGAGGTCGTGTCCTCGATCTGCGCCTTGATCTGGCTCATCCGGGCCTTGATCTGGTCCGGCTTGCCGTCGCCGTCGACGATCGTCGTGTCGTCCTTCGTCGCAACGACGCGACGGGCCGAGCCGAAGTCCTCGAGGGTGACGGAGTCGAGCTTGCGGCCGATCTCCTCGCTGATGACGGTCCCGCCGGTCAGCGTGGCGATGTCGCGGAGCATCTCCTTGCGGCGATCGCCGAAGCCCGGCGCCTTGACGGCGAGGACCTGGACGGTGCCACGGAGCTTGTTGACGGCGAGCGTCGCGAGGGCCTCACCGTCGACGTCCTCGGC
This sequence comes from Candidatus Limnocylindrales bacterium, assembly GCA_036402715.1. GTDB lineage: Bacteria > Chloroflexota > Limnocylindria > Limnocylindrales > CSP1-4 > JACDAV01. The sequence continues at coordinate 230 of DASWSI010000317.1, read as the reverse complement.
GATGATCAGCGTGGGCTTGCCCTGCTGGACGGCCTTCTCGAGACCCGGGAGGATGTCCTGGATGCTCGAGATCTTCTTGTCCGTGATGAGGATGAGCGGGTTCTCGAGAACCGCCTCCATCCGATCGGGGTTGGTGACGAAGTACGGCGAGATGTAGCCGCGGTCGAACTGCATCCCTTCCGTGTATTCCTTCTCGAGGCCGAGCGACTGGCCCTCCTCGACGGTGATGA
>DASWSI010000316.1:0-3167 GCA_036402715.1 Candidatus Limnocylindrales bacterium | reverse complement strand
CGGCTTCCTCGGCGGCGGGCGAAGGCCACGGCTCCGGCGCCGAACACGATGAGGGGCAACACGAGGAGAACCGCAGCGGAGCTGTCGCCATCGGCGAACCCGGCGTCGGCCGATGGATCGGTATCGCTTGGCGGCACCGTGTCCCTCGGGTTGCCGGGACGGACCGTTTTCGTCGGTCGCGGCGTCGTCGGTGGCGTCGCGGTCGCGCCTGCGACTCCCCCGGTTGGAGAAGCTGGCGGCGCCGTCGGCGGCGCGGGCGTTGCGGGCGGGAGGGTCGCGGTCGGCGTTGCGGTCGGCGCGGTCGGTGTCGCAGCCGATGACGGACTGACGGGCGGTGACGCGGACACCGCGGACGGCGCTGCGCCCGATGCCGTCGCCCGGACGGATGGAGAGGGAGTCAGCGCCGACGCCGACGCCCCGCTCGACGAGGGCTGGACCGCGGTCGTGCCCGTCCCCGAGGGCGCTGTCGAGCGGGGCCCGCCGGGCAGTCCGAACATTCCCGCCGCGAGCGCGAAGGTCGCGAGTGCGAGATTGAGCACACCGAGCGCGACGACGAGCCGCGCGCGCTGAGACAAGGACACGACGTTCCAGAACCCCTATCCCGTCGGGCACTGACTGGGGAGGTCAGGACGCGAGCGAGGCCGGATCGTACACCGGGATCTGCGAACGGCGACCCACGCGGACGGCAGATCAGGCTCGCGGCGCCGTGTCAGGAGCACGTCGGGACTGGCGTTCGCGGTGCGCGCGCGCAACGAGGCCGCCGCGACGTTGACGGCGGTCGCGCAGCTCGCAAGCCGTCCGCGACGATGCCCCGCCTCACCCGCCGAGGGCGGCCTCGTGCTTCTCGACGTATCTCGCCGGGCCACCTCCGGTCACGCTCTCGAACAGGACGAGCCGATCGACCGGTGACGTCGCGTCGAAGCTGGCGGCGCGTTCGGCGAGAAGGCGCGCGACGAGTGGACCCTCGCGCCGGCCGTCGGCGCGGGCAAGGGTGAGATGGGCCTGGAATGGACGGTCATCGCGGTGCCAGCCCTCGGCGTCGAGGCGCCGCGCCAGACCGGTTGCGAGCGCAGCGAGCTCGGACTGGCCGTCCTGGATCGCGAGCCACAACGTGCGCGGCCGGGCTACGGACGGGAACGCGCCGGCCTCGTGGACGCGGACGGTGAATGCCGTCGCCTCGGCGGCCGTCTCGTCGAGGATCTGCCGAAGGACGGCCACTCGGTCAGGGTTTGTCGGGCCGAGGAAGCGGAGCGTCAGGTGGAGGCCGTCCATCCGAACCCATCGGACCTCGGACCGAGGTTCCGGCGTTCGGGCCTCGACCTCCTGCCTCACGTCGTCGACAAGGGCCGCAACCGCGGCCGTCGTTTCATCGGCAAGCCGCACGGCGAAGAACAGGCGCGGGTCGTCCTCGCTCGCCCCCTGGTCAAGGCGCGGACCGCGATATGGCCGGCTCGTCACGACGCTGCGTTCCCGCATCTGGAAATGTTCGGCACGGCGCGAAGTCTAGGCGGCACAGGCGTCGAGGCCGAGGCCGCCCGGCATTCGGCGGGCACGAAAACGCCCGAAGGAACTGCTGGTGGACGGTTTCGACGCGGGGACGACGGGCCTTGATGTGATCTCGGCTGGCCGCGTCCCGGTCGGTGGCGGCGACGCTCGAGCCTTGCGACTCTGGCGCCTCCGGCCAGCGGCTCCGCGAGGATCACGCCTCGCTTCACCTGACCGTTCCAACTGCCCCTTCGGGCAAGAAGAAACATACGTCCGGCGGCGGGGCTCCACAACGGCCTTATCCACGAACTTCCGCTGCAGCCCCCGAAACCGTCCACGAAACGACGACCGGTGTGGACGAAATGGGGACAACTACCGCGCCGCAGGTGCGTCAGCGAGGACCGCACGAGGTAACGCCGCGATGGCGTCGTATCAGCCCGCGGTGGACGTCGGCTCAGGTGGCTCCGTGGCAAGGAGGGCCGAGGAGGACCGCAGAGAGCGCACCTGCAGGTACGTGAGCGAGGACCGCACGCGACAACGCCCTGATGTCGTCGAATTGCCGTCGTCCAGGTCGCAGGCTCGGCCGTCCGAGGGCAAGGCGCCGAGGAGGACCGGAGCGAGCGCACCCGCAGGTGCGTGAGCGAGGACCGCACGAGGTAACGCCGCCATCGGGCGGCCCAGCCGCGACCTAGTCGTTGTAGAGGCGTTCCTCGATGAGCTTTTCCTGCACCGTCCGCCCATTCGGGTCGAAGCAGGAGAACTCGAAGTGCTTCTCGAACTCGAGGTCGACGTTGTCCTGGCCGCCGCGGTTCTTCTCGACCGACAGGATCGCCCAGTCGCGGAAGCGCTGCGCCTGGTACGGGTTGAACTCGATGTTCACTTTGGCGACGATGCTGTACTTCTCGTTCAGGATCAGGATGATGTCGGCCTCGTAGTTGATGGCCGACGAGCCGCGCAGATGGTAGTTGCGCAACCGCGACGCCTTGAGGCCTTCCTTGTCCGCGGCGACGATCGCGATCATCGGAACGCCTTCTGACAGCGCGATGTCCTTCAGCCCGTTGACGACGTACGTGACCTTCTCGGTCTCGTTCGCGGGCTCCGGGATCTGCGGCACCTTCTGCAGGTAGTCGACGACGACGAGGAGGCGTCGGTCGCCCGACAGCACGCGGTGCTGCTGGACGAGCTTCCGAATGTTCTCGACCGTGCTGGCCGTCTGCGAACCGCGGAGCAGGAAGAGGTTCTGGCCGTACCGGGCGAGCCGGTCGAGGGACGGCCGCAGGCGCGGGTTGTTGGCGAGCGTCGGGCCGGCCGGTCCATCGGCCATCCACGAGCCGAGGATCTCCTTGCGGACATCCTGGATCTTGATCGCGCCCGTCTTGTGCGGCAGGTGCGCGAGGGCGGATTCCATGGCGATCAGGCGGTTGAGCAGGTACTGCTCGTCGTGCTCGAAGCAGATGTAGAGGACGTTCGCCTGACCGCCCGAGGCGACGTTTCGCGCCATCTGGAGCGCCATCGTCGTCTTGCCGGTGCCCTGGGCGCCGCCGATCAGGAGCAACTCGCCGGTTCGGAGCCCCGTGCCGATCGTCTTGTCGAGCGGCGTGAAGCCGAGCGGGACCGGCTGGTATTCGCCGACCTCGCCGGTCGTCACCTTGTCGTTCAGGTCAACGAGAACGTCGAGCGCC
>DASWSI010000315.1:0-3270 GCA_036402715.1 Candidatus Limnocylindrales bacterium | reverse complement strand
CGCTTCGCGATCTCGCTCGCGAGCGCGCCGTGCGCGGCGCGGTTCGAATCGTCCACGACGTCGCCGCCCGGCGCCGCTGCGTCACCGCGCGGCCACGTCGATCCGGCCGCGATCGCCGCGACGCTTCGCAGTGCGGCATGTGCCCGAGACGTCGCGAGGTGTCCGTCGCGCAGCGCTGCCGCCACGAGCTCGATTGTCCGGCGGCTCGGTTCGAGCGCCATGACGACGTCGGAGCCGGCGACGAGCGCCGCGAGGCACGCCTCGGGGACTGGGCCGTCCGCCGTGATCGCGTCCATCACCATCGCGTCCGTCAGGAGCACGCCGTCGAACCCGAGCTCGTCCCGGGCCAGCCTCGCGACCGCGGGCGAGAGCGACGCCGGAAGGTCATCGCCGATGGCGTCGTACCGGACGTGTGACGTCATGAGCATCGGCGTCCCGGCGGTGACGGCGGCGCGAAACGGATCGAGGTCGCGCTCGAGCTCCGCGAACCCGCCTCGGACGACCGGTGCGGCGAGATGCGAGTCGAGCGGCGTCCGCCCGTGACCCGGGAAGTGCTTTGGAACCGGGATGACACCGCCGGCCAGGTAGCCGCGGACGGCAGCGGCGCCGAGCCGCGAAACGAGGGCCGGATCCGCCCCGTACGCGCGTGATCCGATCGTCGGGTTTCGCAGATCCGCGGCGAGGTCGAGGACCGGCGCAAGAACCGTGTCGATCCCGACAGCCGCGAGCTCCCGCGCACTCGCCCGCGCCGCCTCGAATGCGAGGCGCTCGGACCGCGTCGCTCCGATCGCCATCGCCCCGGGAAACGGCGTGAACCCGTCCCGCAGCCGGACGATCCGGCCGCCCTCCTGGTCGACGGACACGTGAATCGGGCCGGGAGCTTCGGCACGGATCCGATCGATCAGGTCGCGGACGGAGCGGCGATCACCCAGGCTCCGCGAGAACAGCACGAGCCCGCCGAGCCCGCGCCGCAGGAGCGCCAGCTCGTCGGCGTCGGGGGTCGTCCCACGCAGCGTCCCCCACGTCAGTTGCGCGGCGACGCGCTCGGCGTCCGGCGGAGCAGGCGCGAGCCGCGCGGCGGATCGGCGCAGCGGTGCGCGCGAAGGCCGTGCATCGCGGAGCGCGCGCGGCGTCGTGGTATCCACGTGGCCCTCATTCGGACGCGGGGTGTGACGGCAACCCGCTGGCGCGTCCTGTCACCACCAGTGTGAGCGACGCGTGATGGACGGAAAAGGCGATTTCGTCCGGTCGCGACGGGGTACTGACGACCCACGGGCGGCCGGCGGGGAGCCTGTCGACGGCCTGCGCCGACGCGGGTGCGACGCCAGCGCCCGCACGGCCCGGGGTTACGGCGTCGGAATCTGGACCGAGAGCAGCGCCCCGAGCCCGATCGCGATGAGCCACAGCGCGCCGAGCACGATGAGCACGAGCCCCCCGAGGAACAGTCGGTGGCCCCGGGTGCTCGCATCGGGGTTCGTCGCGTGCCGCCGGAACAGCTCCACGTTCCTCGTGTTCGACTTGAAGACGACGTCGAACAGGTCGCCGAGGATCGGCACCGATCCGACGACGAGGTCGACCACGGTGTTCAGGACCATCCGGGCGAGGACGATCTGTGGAAGCCTGAAGCGTGCCGCCTCGACGATGACCCACATCCCAACCGCCGCGGATGCGATGTCGCCGATCCCCGGGATGAGCCCGACAACCGCATCGGCGCCGATTCGATGGTGTGTGCCGGGGATCGTCACGACGTCGTCGAGGAGGCGGGCGATGAGCGCGATCCGGCGCTCGGCCTGCTCGATCCGCGTGTCGGACGCCGTCCGGGCGACGCGACCCGCCGCGAGCCGTGGCGACGTTGGCGCAGCCTGGCGTCCCGTCCGCGTTCGGTCCATCCGGTCCGTCAGATGTTTCCGCTCGTGTCGCAGTCGCTCGGGGACCCGCCCTTGTACCCGACGGAGAACCAATGCTGGCGCTGGGCCGACGACCCATGCGTCCACGACTCCGGCGTGACGCGGCCCTGGAACTCCTGCTGGATTCGGTCGTCGCCGACCGCGGACGCGGCGTCGAGCGCCTCGGAGATGTCCGTATCCGAGAGCTGGTTGAGAAACCCAGTCTGCGCCGCGTGGTTCGCCCAGACCCCGGCGTAGCAGTCGGCCTGCAGCTCGGTGCGAACGGACTGGCCCGTCGCACCCTGCTGGCTCGTCCCGCCCTGGAGAGCGCCCTCGAGATCCTGGATGTGGTGTCCGTACTCGTGCGCGATCACGTACCCGCGGGCGAAGGAGCCGCCCTTCGCCCCGAACTTCGACGTCAGCTCCTGGAAGAACCCAAGGTCGAGATAGACGTACTTGTCCTGCGGGCAATAGAACGGCCCGACGGCCGCCGAAGCGGTCCCGCAGCCGGTCTCGACCTGACCGCTGAAGAGAATGGTCTTCGCCGGTTGATACTGCTGATTGGAGCGCTGGAACTCGGACTTCCAGAAGGCCTGGACGCTGTTGATGTACGCGAGCGCCTGGCAGTCCTCGCGCTTGTTCGCGTCCGCGCCGGTCTGGCATTGCTGGATCAGGTTCGACCCCGCGGGCGCGACGACAGCGCCGTTGTTGCCGCCCGTATCCGTGGTCGTGCCGCCCGGGAGCGTCCCGGTCAGGACGACGTACAGAATCGTGATGACGAGCCCGAGCCCGCCGCCACCGACGGCGAGGCCTCGGCCGCCACCGAATCCGCCGCCGCCCCCGCGGACGTCCTCGACCTGCGACGGGTCGAGGGAAGCATTCGGGTTGAAGGTCATCTTGTTCCTCTCCGGGGAGCGCGTTCCGCGACCGCGAGTCTCGCGGCCGGGCCGTCTTCGGTGCTCCTCCGGTGCACCCGAGGGCATCGCACGAGTGTTGCGGTCCGGCATGTCGGGAAGTCGCGTCTGGCGGTGACCGGTGGCGATTGAGCGGCCAAGTCGATCGCCGGCCAGCTTACATGACAGTTCGTGGCATATACCGCATCTATCGTTGCCGCAGGAGTTGCGACCAGGACGGTCGCGCGGTCAGCGAGGTGGATGCGATGTTCAGTCTCGAGCTCGCCAGGACGATCGATGAGGACCGCAAGCGCGAGATCGAGCGCGTCCTTCGTGACCGCTCGATGCTTCGCCCGATGGAGCCCGCGCCGGACCGAACGACCGCTCGCGACGCGGACGGTGCTGTCGTCGCCGAGGGGCAGGTTTCCGCCGCGCGACTGCGCCAGCCCGGCTGAGGTCGATCAGGCCGGGGAGGCAGCCGAGTAGCGGTC